>NZ_CATNHG010000109.1:0-31629 GCF_950097965.1 Bacillus sp. T2.9-1 | reverse complement strand
GACAATTACACTATACCAAAGAATGAGGTGTTATTTCATTTTATTAAACACTGTCAAGCAACATATTTAATAGACCATAGACGCAATACAACTAACGATTTGCACTTATTTTTTTGGTGCGAAAGTTGAGTAATTAAAATTGAAATTTAATATCTATTTAAAGGGGATACCTAATTAAGACTAAGCCATTCTCTTTTGAAGTACCCACGTAGGAAAAAGCAAATGTAAAAACATGCATAAAAGCAGTGGATTTCACACCTGAAATCACACTGCTTTTTAGCATTATTAAAACACCTTTTTTATAACAAATACCTATTTATATGTAACTAAGGTCGATACTGGTATGCCAATTCCTTTTGGACTATCGGGATTATCCTTGAAACCATTAAAGCGTAAAGAATTAAAATAATTATATTTTTCATTATGGTTTTAAAACTACTTTTATACAATCATCTGCATGTTCATAGAAGGTTTTATACATTTCACTTGCTCGGTCTAACGGTACAACATGCGTGATAATTTCAGTAGGGTCAAATTCACCCTTTTGAATCATATCAAACAATATTGGCATATAATGAACAACAGGTGCTTGCCCCATTCTTATACGAATATTTCTTTCCCATAAATTACCTAAAGGAAATTGATTGTAAACAGAACCATATACACCTGTTAATTGTAAATTTCCGAATTTTTTAATAGCTTGCATACCAATTTGTATAGGGCTTGTAGTTCCCCCAACTAAACCCATTTGTTGTTCTTGTGCTTCTTTAGGAGTTTTCTTCCCATCCATTCCCACACAATCAATGACACAATCTGCTCCACCTTTTGTTAATTCACGAATATATTTTCCAGCATCATCAAATGTTGGAAAATCATCAAAGTTAATTACTTCCACATTGTTCATTTTTTTAGCATGATTTAAGCGATAAGGAACATTGTCAACTGCAATCACTCGACTTGCACCTTTCAACCATGCAAACTTTTGTGCCATAAAACCAACAGGTCCACAACCAAGAACGACAACTGTATCACCCTTTTTAACTCCTACATTCTCGACACTCCATAAAGCGGTAGGTAATACATCTGACATAAACAACAATTTTTCATCATCTAATTCTACTGATTCTGGGATAACAAAAGGAATAAAATTACCATATGGTACACGAAGGAGTTCCGCTTGACCACCTTGATACCCACCATATCTTTCAGTGAAACCAAAATAACCCCCAGTGTCTACAGCCTTATTAGGATTAGAATTATCACATTGGCTCTCCATTTCATTTTGACAGTAATGACAATGACCACATGAAATGTTGAATGGAAGAACTACTCTATCACCTTTTTTTACCTTTGTAACTTCCGAACCAACTTCTTCAACAATACCCATCGGCTCATGTCCTAATACATAATCTTTTGTAGCTGGTACTGCCCCTTGATAAATATGAAGGTCAGAACCACAAATTGCACTTGAAGTAATGCGAACAATAATATCATCATTCTTTTGAATTGTTGGGTTTGGTACTTCTTTGACTTGCATATTTTTTACACCTTGAAAAGTAACTGCTTTCATTGTTCTCAACTTCTTTCTTAGAATTTATATTTTGTCTTAGATTATCTTTTCCAGAAATTATTTTTTTATTCATCATTGTTGTCACCATCCTTATTAAAGACAACAACAAGAAGATTAATTATCGTCCTTTATTTGTTTTTTGTGATGTTTTTCATCATATTCAATCACTAATTCTAATTGTGGTATATAGAAATCAACGATGTAATTGTCCACTCTATATTTATCATAAATATAAACAATTCCTTCTAAAGAGTTTTTTAATATTTCTCCAAATCTGCGTTCCATTTGTTTGCGCGAAATTAATAAGATTATTAAACTCCTCAAAATATTGGCCTCTTATAGCGATATTAAAAACAGTATCTAGATTATAATGTAAAACTTTCCTTTTTACTTTTCTAGTTCCTTCTTTATTTTGTACTATATAATACTTAGTATCTTGAAGTAAATCTAATATTCTACTAATATTTATAAATGAATTGTTATATTTTGCATAGTGGTTTGGTAAAGTGTTGCAATTGCCTTCTGTGTCATCCAAACTGTTTCATCTGCTATTTTAACTTCTACTGATGTATCCCTGCCCTCTGGTTGATAGATCAAAGTTTTTATGTTATTTAACATTGCTCTACCTTCCTTTTCTACGTTCTTCTATGTACTATTATACCGTTAACCATCGAATAGTTTAACAAAAACAGAACGTTTATTCCCCTGTTATAACTTATTCTAAGACAAATATAAAACCCCTTCAGACTTGATATAAAATCCTTAGGGGCTGTTAATTTATTTAATTTGTTCTAATACGGTTTTGCTTAATTCAACTTCCACTCTCTGCTTTACCACTATTTGTGATACGGTTCACCGTAACAGGGCTAAATGAGGTTTTTTCCCCTGTCCATTTTAGATAGCTGGCTGAAGGATCACCCAATCTCTCTTACTCCAACAGCTCTTCCGGAAGCAGCTTAAATCCTTCAATCATCGAGTCTTCTTCCACCTTGATCAATAGACAGCGTTTGCCATTTTAATTGACCTGTTTGACATATCTCAAGTCTTGAGGGCTGATTGCAACATTCGCTACTTTTGTGCTGATCTTAATGGACTTGGACGCGTAACTCGGAACGATATGGCTTGCTTTCATTTCATACGTTTTGTCTTCAACCACCTGCTGAAATGCCCTTTCCACTTTTTCCGTATTCATATCTTTTACGCCGCTCGCCTTCAGCACACGTTCAATCTCTTTAGTATCCAAAGTAGGAGTACTCTCTTCTTCCACCACTATTTTCAGTAAATCGTTATCCAACTTAAATTGTTTTCGAATCTCTGCTATATCTTTGTTATTCATCTCTAAATTTTAACTCCCTGGCTAGTAAGATTCGTGTTTTGAACAAAAAAGAGCATCCAAAGCTACAGTTAGCTTTTGACACTTCTTTATTATAACAATCTTTAAGATGAAGAAGGCCTATCTATTATGGATTGCCTTTGTTCCTCTTGGGTCGTTATGCACCTCTACGTGTTTTGTATATTTTAAAATTAAATTGGTAACAATGTGTATGAATATGAAATTTTTAAGTACGACTAGAAATGTTTTTTCTCAATAAGAGGGGTGGGATGTACATGTTTTGGAAAAAAAAACAAATTGAAAGTAAGTTTGTTGCTCAATCAATAGCTGAATCAGAATTATCGATAGAAGCTCTGAAAAAAAGCCTCGTTCAAATGGATGATGCAGAATTTGTGGAAATTGACATTTCCGTTATTCGAAAAATTCATCTTGTTTACATACGAACTCTCATTGACCAAGAAAAATTAAATGAAAGCATTATAAAACCTTTAACTAAATGTTCCAAACCGTCTATTCAAGATTGTATTACGAATTCCTCCATTATTCACATTCCTAATTTTATAGAGGCAAAAAAACAGTTGTTTTCAGGTTCCATTTTGTTATTTGATTCTTCGCAAAACCTTTGGTTAGCTGTGCCATTAAAAAATCCTATTGGACGTGCCATTGAAACTTCCGAAACAGAAACCATTCTGTTCGGAGCAAAGGACAGCTTTAGTGAACAAGTAGAACAAAATATTACGCTTATTCGAAGACGACTCCCCATACATGAACTGAAAGCAGAGAAGTTTACTGTCGGTTCTATGAGCGAGACAAGTGTTGTTTTAATGTACATAGAGGGGCTGACTAATCCAGAATTTGTTTCAACAGTCAAAGAGAAGATTTCTGAAATTAATTTTGATCTCTTCTTTGACTCCTCTCAAGTTGCGGCATTCATGGAGGAACATCAAAACAGTATTTTTCCTCAGTTTCAGCAAACTGACCGGCCTGATATAGTTGCTTATTCTCTGGGATTAGGAAAGATCACCCTTCTGGTAGACAATACACCATTTGCTCTTGTTGCACCCATTACTTTTTTCCATTTATTCCAATCACCCGAGGACTATATTAATCGATGGGTAGTTGCCAGTTTTTTGCGCATCATCCGATATGCCAGTTTTGTTCTGTCAATCACATTGATTCCTTTCTATGTGGCATTGACAACTCATCACTATCAAATGATTCCTATGCAAACACTTCTGGTCTTGGTCGAATCAAGGAGCATGCTTCCTTTTACTCCTTTTTGGGAAGCATTTATCATGTTAATTTTTATTGAAATCATAAAAGAAGCAAGTTTAAGAATGCCTACAAAAACTGGTCAAACACTTGGGGTTATTGGTGGTATTGTGATTGGTCAAGCGGCTGTTGAGGCTGGATTCGCTAGCAAAGTATTAATTGTCATGGTTGGGATCTCGACGATAGCTTCCTTTCTTATTCCCAACTACCTTATGACAAAAGCAAATTCATTAATTCAATTGATGCTTCTTGTTTTTTCTTCTTTACTTGGGATAATTGGGATTGCACTAGGAAGCATTGCTATTTTGGCTCATCTTAATAGCTTGTCTTCAATCAAGCAACCCTATTTTTCACCAGTTTCCCCTTTTTTCGGTAAGGATTGGATTGACTTATTCATTCGAGGGCCATTAGTCAAAATGTTGGAGCGTCCAGAGCATCTTAAACCTCTAAAACAGAAGAGAGATAAAACTAGGAGATGACTTGATGATGGAAACCCACCAATTATTTAAAAAGAATGAAACCTATAATGGGTTCTATGCCATGTTGTTGGTAAATCGCCTCCAAATGCTATACTTCTTTCTGATTATGCCAAATATCTTGATCAATCCATATATGATTTGGGTGCTTATAGCTGTCGGGATATTATCCCAACTAAACCTTCTTCTTTTATCGAAGTGGCTTTTAACCCGTTTATCTAGCAATGGATATAATGGATTTGTCCAATTGTTTGGGAAAAAATTGGTACGTTTTCTCTCTTTCATCGGGTTGTTCTTTATTCTACTTAAACTTTCCGTCATAACGTTAGGATTCATCGAAATTGTTCAAACATTTATACTTCCATCAACAGATACAAATTTTCTTGTCTTTTTTATTTTGTTGTTATGTTTTTATGTCGCAGGTAGGGGCGTTGAACATACCATTCGTTTTGTGTTGATTTCTTTTTTCTGTACATTTTGGATGTTCACATTTTTCGTTTTTTTCGTCTTCCCTCCAATAGCTCAACTCAGTGATTTGTATCCACTTATTCCAATGGAGTGGAAAGTAGAAAATTGGAAAGCCGTTTTTTTAATTTTGTCTTCCTATTCTGGTCCGGAATTTCTGGTATTTTTGGGACCATGGCTTAAAACAAACAATAAAACCTTTCGCTATTTGTCTTACGGAAACGCTCTCACCGTTGTAGAGTATGTATTCCTATTTATAGCATCCCTATTTTTTTTCGGTTCCAATTATTTAAGTAAAACTCAATATCCAATTATTAATATGTCCCGTTATTTTCAAAACCCAGTGTTTGAACGAATTGATATGATCATGCTTTCCTTTGAATTATTTAACCTAGTTTTTGCAGTTTCTCTATTTCTACTATTGTTTTATGGAGCATCTAGAATAGCTTTTGGTAAATTGAGCAAGCCAACCAGTGGAAAAGGTTTGTTATTCAGTGTATTCCTTATTTTTATCGGAATGATTCTTGTGAATGAATTATTTTGGAAGCCTTGGGAGAAGCAGAATTTTTTACTTAATCTTCAAATTATAGCTGGAAGCATAAGCTATTTTCTTGTTCCACTTGTTATTGTTTTAGCAATGAAAAAAAGGGGAGTTAAAAAAAGTGCGTCTACATAAAAAGATATGTAATAGATTAATACTTCTTTTTATGACTATTTGTTTATCTGGCTGTGCCCCTTTTACCGAAAATAACCTTATTGAAGAAATTTCTCCCGTTACCTTTTTGGCAATTAGTAAGGGGGATACAGGGAAATTAAAAGTCAGTACAATTTTGCCTCCTCTAAGTAAAGAAAAGAAGTTTGTTATGTCGCAAGAAGTCAGCTTATTAAAGGAGGGAGTACAGAAGTACAACCTCAACTTCTACCAGGAAATGAAATCTGGACAAATGCGGATGCTGGTAATTAGTGATGAACTTGGAAGAGACGGCATTATGTCCATTATAAATGTATTATTGACTGATCCGGATATTTCTCCGAGAATCTATTTAGTAATCGTAAAAGGAAATTTTGATGAATACTTGGAAAGTCAATTGGACAAAGATGAAAACTTTGATTACTCGTTTTACCGTATGCTGAAGCATTATGAGGAAAAAAACCAAGGAGAATTAACTGTCGTTAATCTTCATCAATTTAAAAATTTGCTCTATACTCCTTATTCAGATCCTTTTTTGCCTGTATTCAAAATAGAAGAGGATGGGGTCAACTATGAAGGTACAGCCTTGTTTAAAGATGACAAGCTAGTTGAAACTATTTCATCTTTAGATGATCGTATCTTCCAGCTGATAAACAACGATCACTACTTAGTTGTTTTACCGATTCAAAAATTTGAAATTGTACTGGGTCATGTTAGATCTAAAGTAATAGTAGATTTCGATAGCAGCTATTCTACAATGACCTATACCGTGAATATGGACACTAGAATTGAGGAATACCGGGGAGAGAAACAATTATTTGACCCAAAGGAATTAGAAAATATGAAAAAAGATATCGAAACCCATCTTGAAAAACAAACACATGAACTGTTTAAAAAGATGCAAGAATTGAAAGTGGATCCATTACAGATTGGCATACAAACAAAAAGACCATTCTCAAAACCAATGGAAGAAAAAAAATGGATTGAATTGTTTGAGAAGATGGACATTAAAATACAATACAATATTAATATCGATCCTTTGACGGATGCAAATTCAAAAAGGCAAAACTTTTAATTTTTCTTATCGAATAACTCATAACGTATGTGATTTAATGCTTGATAAATATGCTTCGTATGCAAATCTTCCTTGTGCCATTCAGCCACAAACCCACCCACGTTCTTCCGCTGTTAATTCTGCAGGTTTTTGTGCTAAGCAGCGGTCAATAAAACGTGATTTATGGTGTTTCTTTACTTCACCTAAATACCGTCTACATCTTTGTTGGGCATCCGTGAAAAATTGGACGAGATGAAAGCGATCCAACACATGAATGGCAGATGGAAATCCGTTTGGTTCATCGTCGGTTGGCAAAGAAATTGTAAAAAAAGATGGTAACGGTAAAATCAATTTGATAAACTGGTTATACAAGGCGAAAACTCCTATCGTGGTTTGTCTAAGCAACAATTACGATACGTGAGTTTTCGCTTTTCTTCTATACTTAAATGTCACACGTGTTGATTAGCCAAAATCACGTAACACTTTTTTGATACATCATCCGAGCTGACGACAGAATTTCTTCGACGTATATTCGCCATTTTAATGGAAGTGCATGCCAAAGAAACAGGCGTGTAAAACCTGCAAATGACAAGGCTTCTACATCTGATTTTACCTGGATGCGCTTGTGTAAAAACTTTAATTAAACGGCTGACAATCCGTTCAAAAATGCGTTTCACGATGAGATAATTCAGTTCACCTAAACGTTTTGAAAGTGTCGAATAATCCACTGATTTCAAGCCTTGTGCTGGTGCAACATCCGCAGCGTGGTGCATACTTTTCCATTCAAATGTAGCGGCACCCACCAAGTAGTTTAAAAGTGTTGATACATCACATTTACGAGCCGTATCTTCAAACTGAACAGCTAGAATCCCGTCGATTTCTTTTTGTGAAATAAAGTTTTGAAGTAGTGTGAAAATCGTGGTATTCGCAAGCCTAGAGATTCCTCCTTGTAAAGGTTTGTGTGGTAACTTACATTTTACATGGAATCTCTCTTTTTTATTAGTTTTTAGTGATAAAAATTAGTTAATCAACAGACGTGATAACATATATGTATTAATTGCATATGTTATCTATAAACTTTATAAATATTTTACAATAATTCTTGTTGTTATTGTCCTAACCGAATATAACCATGATATTAAAACTATATATACCTTATACATATCTCATATGTACAACGGAAAACCATTACTGGCTCCGTTAGTGATGAATCACGATTTTCACGAAAAATGAATATTTCCAAACACGTTGTAATTTAATTTAAAAAATCTATATATAATTTGTATAAGTTTTAATGTACTCCATCAACAAGCTGATTGATTGAGTTTAACTTGGAAGAAAGCTCAATAAACCATGCTTCATCCCCCGTTGATAATGCCAAGTCTATTAGAAATAGAATTTCTTCCTTGTTTACCACCTTAGAAAGTGGCAGTTTCCTAACATTTTTACTTAAAATCGGAATTGTTTTGCCAAGCGTTTCACGATTGTCACTCGTAGCAACCGTTACTTTAACAACTCCATCCAGAATACTCTGTGATTCAATATAACCAATTATTAATTCCCCATCCTCTGATTTTCCCTTAATCCAATCACCTGTTTTCAAAACGGAATTACCATTCGTCAACATCCTTTTTCACCTTCTTAAGTTATTTTTGTATTTTATGAATGTAATCAAGATAGAACCTTTTTTTAAGCTACAGTCATCGGGGATATATCACCTAGATAAATCTGTAATGTTTTTTATTACAATTTAATAAAAAGAAGTCTACGGCCGTCAGTCACAGCCGCTATTTTGTTCTTGATTTATAAGATCGACAACTTCTTTAATTGTATAGTTCTTTAAATATTCACCCAAATGTTCTTCCGCACCTAAGAAAATTGTAAATAATACACTTTTCATATTTGCTCCCACAATACACTTTTCATTTGAATCAGTACACTTAGGCTGTAAAGCACCTTCAGAGGTTATCATATATATTTCCCAAAGATTAACTTCACTAAGCTCTAGAGTAAAAATAAATCCGCCGCCGGTTCCTTCTTTTGATTTTATAAATCCATGTTTTTTTAACAAGCTCAGCACTTTACGAATGCGTACTGGGTGGACACCAGCACTCTCTGAGATACCATCACTTGTTGACATACGGTCCGGCTGCAACGCAAGATAAGTTAAACTATGAATGGCAAGTGTAAAATCACTATTCATGTCCTGCCTCCTTATAAATCAACACAGCTAATTACCTTTTTGCTTTACATATAGCTTCTGCATCTTTTTTTAAAATCAATCAACATAGTGTAACAATATATATTACAGTTTATCTTGTCAAGTATCTAATTAGAAATGTTGTATTAACTCTTAACCATGAATAAGGAATTCCAAGCATCCTGTAAATCTTTACGAATCACCTTCACTTCCTTAAAGGTGCGTAAACATATTTGTTTGTTTAGAAATTTTTGTATAATTAAGTTTAATAACCCCATTGTTTTTTAACTTGTTCTTCTGCTAACTGTTTAATTTTTTCCCATGCCATTTCTTTATTTACAATGACATTGGTTTGATAATTTTTATCTTTATAATTAACTGTAACGAATACTTCAATCATCACTTTCTTCCTCCTTCCGAAATAATATTAATTGGCCACTTTTTGCCATTCGACGTTCGAAAATGTGCGAAGTCTACGAGGCAAAAAACTGCGGATTTCTTCCTCGTTATATCCAACCTGTAATCTTTTTTCGTCTTGGATAATTGGCCGGCGCAACATTTGAGGGTAGTTGATTATTAATTTATAAAATTCATTAAGTGGAAGAGATTCAATACTTACATTTAATTCCTGAAATGTTTTTGATTTAGTTGAAACAATGTCATTAGTCCCATCTTCAGTCAATCGAAGAATTGATTTAATCTCATCGACTGTAAGGGGATTGGATAATATGTTTCTTTCAATATACTCAATTTGATGTTCTTCAAACCAAGCTTTTGCTTTTCGGCAAGAAGTACAACTTGGTGTCGTATACAAATTAACCATACTTATACACACTCCTTCATATTATTCAGCTCATCTACTGGCTATACTGTAATTTTAATTATTACAGTTTGTAAAGTCAACTGTAAATTTATGGATTAAAATCAGAACGCATTAGAGTTTGTAATTTTTAAAATTACTGTACTTAAACTAGCCTCTTGAATGAAATGTTGGATAATAATGAAATAGATGGAAAAGACCCTCGTTGTTTTGTTCATTCTTGTTCTATTATCAGGGTATGGTGCTGACCGAATTATCGATAAAATTCAAATCATTGATACACTACCTTATGATAAGAAAGGAGACAAAATCGAAGGAATGGTGATCTATCCTCTCTTCACGGAAAAAGGGAAAACCGTATTAAAAGATTTCAAAACTTTTTCCAATACGTTTGAGGAAATCCTTCCATGATTGGATACAAAAGTCGCTTGGCCGGTTGAAATAGGAAAAAAAGGAGTCGCTGAAGCTTTAATAAGTCTCGATCGATCCTTTGTTCCCATTCATTTTATATAATATCCAAAGGTATTTTTCTTGTTGGTTTTGGAAATACCTCGTCAAGTCTGTTCAGATCTTCTATGGTCAATTGAATAGTAGCAGCTTGAGCATTGGCTAAAACATGTTCTTCCTTAACAGCTTTTGGGATAGCAATTACGTTGTTCGAACGAATGGTCCATGCAAGAGCAATTTGTAATGGCTGCACATTGTATCTTTCTGCAATCTCAATGATGGTTGGATCGCTTAGTAATTGTCTTCTTAAGCTCCCTCCCTGGGCCAGGGGACTATAGGCCATAATTGGCATGTTATGTTCATGATGCCATGGTAGGAGATCATAATCAATTCCTCTAGAACCTAGATGATATAACACTTGATTTGTCACACAATTTTTTCCGTTAGCGGTATCCCACAACTCTAACATATCATCCGTATCAAAATTAGAAACTCCCCATCTTACAATTTTACCATCCTTGCGCAGTCTCTCCATTCCTTCAATCGTTTCTGCCAATGGAACACGACCTCTCCAGTGTAAAAGATACAAATCAAGATGATCTGTTCCTAGTCGTTTTAGACTATTTTCACATGCACTTTCAATCAAATCTAACCCGGAATGATGAGGATATACTTTCGATACTAAAAAAACTTTATCTCTACGCCCCTTGATTGCCTCACCAACTAAACGTTCGGAATCGCCATTTCCGTACATTTCAGCCGTATCGATTAGCTTCATGCCTAGTTCAATTCCAAGTTGCAAAGCTTTGATTTCTTTGTTTCTCGATTCAGGATTTTCACCCATGTACCATGTTCCTTGACCAATGCTTGGAAGAAAGGTTCCATCAGGTAAAGTTACTACACGTTTTTCAAGTGAATGCTTAATTCTCAATATTTTTTCATTGTCAGGTAAACTCATTTTCATCATGCCTTTCATATCTCACCTTGTTTTTCTTGAACTGCAATTCTTCAATCATTACCGTTTATTGGAAAATCGGATCATTATTAAAAAATTAAATGTGGCTATACATGTTGTAGTATAGCCACAAAAATAACATTATAATCTCACTTATACCAAGTGAGCCCCGCCATCAATAAGAACAGTCGTCCCAGTAGTAAAACCATTTTTAGCAAGGTATACATAGGTTTCAGCTATGTCTTCCGGCTTTGCAATCCGTCCAACAGGGAGCTGTTGTGCAATGCCGTTGAACAGTGCTTGCCTCTGATCATCTGACATTCCAGCATAGATTGGAGTATCTACAATTCCAGGTGAAACCACGTTTACCCTAATAGGCGCTAGGTCTATAGAAAGTCCTCGAACCAATCCTTCAATGGCTGAATTGATTGCCGCTAACGTAGTAGCGCCTTGAGGAGGACGAACTCCATATACACCAGAGGTTAAGGTGATTGAGCTCTCATTGCTTAAATATGGAAGTGCAAAACGGACAGTGATATATTGCCCCCAGAATTTACTATCAAACGCCTCTTTTGCACTTGCCACAGGCAGTTCGCTAAAGTGCCCCATTGCGCCTTCACCTGCTGTTACCACAAGGTGGTCAAATTTTCCAACCTTACTGAAAAATTCTGCTACTTTTTCTTCGCTTCGAAAATCGATTTCAATTGCTTCTACATTGCCACCAAGAACTTGTTTTGCTTCATTTAATTTGGAAACAGAACGGCTGGCAATGATCACTTGAGCTGATTGATCGAGAAACGCTTTGGCAGTTGCTAAACCAATACCAGAAGTACCCCCTAAAACAACTACTCGTTTACCATTTAATGACATAGTAAAACCCCTTTCTTATTAAAACCTTTTTTTATTGAAATTCATTGTGAAATATTAATTTCTAAAACGATACTATTGAGTACTTACGCTATTATTCAGCTAATAATTTTAAGGATTCACGATTAAAGGCAGGAATGTCATCCGGAAAACGGCTTGTTACAATATTATTGCTTACCACAACTTCTTCATCTTTGTAGTTAGCACCTGCATTTTTGAGATCGTTCCTTATTGATTTGAAACCTGTTATGTCGACGCCTTTTAATAGGTCTGTATCAATTAATACTTGTGGGCCATGGCAAATGGCAAAAACAGGTTTACCTTCTTGTATAAATGCTTTTGCGAATTCACCAAAACGGTCGTCTTCACGTAATAAATCGGGAGAGAAGCCGCCAGGGATGAATAAAGCATCAAAGTCTTGAGGATTAACTTCCCCAATTCCTTTATCAATTTTTACTGCTTCACCTTTTTTACCAGTAATATCTTTTCCAGCCTGTATGTCGATTGTGATCACTTGATGACCAGCATCTTTAAATGCTCGTGCTGGTTCTGTGAATTCTACATCTTCAAATAAGTCTGTTATTAGTGTAGCGATTTTTTTGCTCATTATGATAAGCCCCCTTATAATTGTAAAGCATCGTTGGTATTATTCTCATTTAACACAATAAATACAAATAATCTACTGTTTTTAGTATATGTTACTGCTAGATATATGATGGTATAAAAACATTTAGTATCGCTCTGTCACGTGTTTAAGGATGGTGATGCCCTTTGGAAGAATTCGTGATGTCAAATCCTGCTTGTGACACATAGAAATACTTGATCCAAACCACATCTAAAAACGGTTCCCTTTTATCAAGTAAAACATCAATACTTTCCTTGCTGATGTCCTCCTTATTACCTTTCACTTTTTGTAATTTCTGACAGAAGCTCGTATGAATGCAGGCGAGCTTTGTGGTCGTAAACTTGTGCAATGACCATTATTTCATCTGCCTGGCTCTCCTCCAAAAATGTATATAGCTTGTCCTTTACCGTCTGCTGGCTGCCAACAATCGATGAGCCTAATTGCTGCTCGAGAGACTTTAATTGGTAGCTGCTGGCCAATTCGGAAATGTCATCTACCGGTGGTTGAAGCTGTGTAAGGTTGCCACTCATCAGATTCAAAAATTGCTGCTGCAGGGTTGTGAAAAGGCGCTTTGCCTCTTTATCCGTTTCTGCTGTAATGATATTCAATGCCACCATCGCATACGGCTTATCGAGAACATTCGAAGGCTTAAACGCCTTGCGATAGATCTGTAGAGCACCCAGAGTGTTAAGTGGCGAGAAATGGGCGGCAAACGCGAATGGCAAACCCAGTTCTCCGGCCAGCTGCGCACTGAAGCCGCTTGAACCCAGCAGCCAGATTGGAATATTCAAACCTTCACCCGGAATCGCTTTTATAGGGTTCCCTTGGGCCAGGGATGGATCAAAGTAACCGCGGAGTTCCGCTAATTGCTCAGGAAAGTCATCTCCGGTACTTCTCAAGTCGCGTCTCAATGCACGAGCGGTCAACTGATCTGTACCAGGTGCACGCCCCAGACCAAGGTCAATTCGCCCAGGATATAAGGATTCAAGAGTGCCAAACTGTTCAGCGATGACGAGCGGAGCGTGATTCGGCAGCATGATTCCTCCTGAACCAACCCGGATTTTTGATGTACCGGCTGCCACATGGGACATCACCACAGAAGTGGCGGAACTGGCGATAAACGGCATATTGTGATGTTCAGCGAGCCAAAAACGTTTGTAGTCAAGTTTTTCAGCATGCTGTGCGAGTTCCAATGTATTGCGGAAAGAGTCAGCAGGAGTACTTCCGGCTGTTATCGGTGAAAGATCAAGCACCGAGAAAGGAATTTCGTTTAGTTTATTTGCATGTTTAGACATAAGTTCATCTTCTTCCCTTATCTAATTTTTAAAACTAATCTAATACTGGAATTTCATGAGTCGAAAAGTAAGGCAACACAAACTCTCCAAGCTCCTGGATGACTTCCTCTGGAGGGCGCTTTGAAAAATACAATACAAATGCCAGGTGATTGACACCAATGGATTGAAATTGATATAGAATTTCTAATAACTGTTTGCGCCCTACACGAAATCCTAACGGAATCGGAACAGGAGACAAATCGGGATTTTCCGATAAATCGATAAATAAAGTCTGAGTGAAAGGTTTAAACACTCCTGGGGCGTAAATTTCCGACAACTCGCGATACTCGTTAATCAATTGAGTTTGTTGCGGGATAATCCTCGGGTACTGGATCCAGCCGTCCCCGTTCTGGGCGATCCATTCAATCGATTGATTGCTGAATCCTGTCACCATGGTCGGAATCGAAGAAAAAGGTTTGGGGATCATTCTCATATCCGTTCCATCGATGATGCCTAAATCGCTGTTGATAGTGGGATTGTGCTCCTTTAATAGCCGTTCAAGGAATGCATAATTCTTTTTAAACAGCCCTCCGCTTTCGAGCTTGGATATTCCCAAAGCTGTGAAATCTTTATCCCGGTCTCCTGAAGCCACTCCCATGATCAGCCGTTCGGGAAACAACCGGTCAATAGATGATGCTTCCTTTGCCACTCGGACAGGGTGGCGCAGCGGGAGGACCACACTCGCCGTCCCAAGTGCAATTTCCTTGGTATGGGCCGCAAGATAGGTCAAATAAATCCATACATCATACAATTGACCGTTATCATCAATATTCAAATTCTGAATCGTAACGTCCCGAAGCCACAATGCCGCGAAACCATGGTCTTCAATTTTGCGGGCAAGCGACAACTGATTTTCCATAATCGGATATTTGGACATCCTTGCCGTCGGAATCGTGAAACCAAGCGTCATTTTATCCTTTTGGTACAACCTGTTATATGCTCGATGCTGTAATAAACTCACTTCAATTCTCCTTAAATTTTTGTACCAATGTATTTTTCTAACTTTTTAATCGTTTCCTCATTACGGCGATAATACGTCCATTGTCCGATTCGCTTCATTTCAACCAGTCCGCTTTGCAGCAGAATCGATAAATACTGTGAAGTAGTGGATTGCGAAATCCCGGCCTTGCTTCGGATATCCCCTACGCAAACCCCACCTTCAAATCCTTCATCAGCAATAATATGGGCTTGCGGTGAAAAATGACTGTCGGGATCTTTTAACATTTGAAGAATGCTCACCCTCGTCTGGTTCGACAATGCTTTAAAAATTTCAACGGCTTGTTCATCATTTAAGCGTTCCAATTTCTGCTTCAATGTCATTTGCCTCTTTCTATATCGATTATCACTATCCCAATGGACGCTGGATAGATGATCTGAAAGCATCACGCCAAATCGGTAATTCGCGATATTAATATATTAGCCATTTGGTCTGTCCAAATCAAAAGATTTGTTTCGAAGGAGATACGGCGAAATGCTCCCTTCTTAATAAAGACCACTAAAAAAACTCTCTTCCCTTGATACCGCTTGTACCTTTTTGAGTTCTGATAATAGTTGCCCCTGCAGGCCTTCTTTTGGTTTTAATACAGCATTAATTACAATATGTTCCATTTTAATCCTCCTTAATAATGAGTAGTTTGTCTTTCTTTTATAAAGTTTTAAGGTGGCAGTGGGGTTTATGTCCCTCCCAGCATCGTGTAAAAAATATACCCTTTTAAATCTCTTATCAGCTTCAATTATGTAAGCTTTTACTGTTTACTCTTAACTTTTTTAGTATGACGAAAAAGTTGAGGTTTGATTTTCGATTGAATTTGATTGATATTCAACTAAAAGACGACCTAGTAAAACTATATAAATATCGTAACACGGTTCATATTGAATCAGAGTTAATATTTGGTGTATTTTTCTTACATTTGGATAGCCAAAAGCCTACGGAATTAATTCCGTAGGCTTTTGATTATATGAAAATTCAGCGAAGAGACTGTAGAATTAGCTTAATGCTTTTACTAAAGCTTCTCCAAATTCTTTAGCGCCATCTGGACCATCACCAGTGATAATATCATCATGAGCAACAACATGTTTTTCAACATATGTTACTTTATTCGCTTTTAATTGGTCTTTTTGTATATCTACTGGATAGCAAGTTGCTTCTCTTCCAGTAAGTAAACCCGTTTTAGCTACAGTAACCGCACCTGCACAAATCCCTGTTACAAGAACTTTATTAGTATACGCTTGTTTCAAGTAGTCTTGTAATTCTTTATTTTCCCATAAATGATCGTTCGTACCAGATCCACCAATAACAGATACAACATCATAGTCAGTCGCAGAAACGTCTGAGAAAATGACCTCAGCAATTGCTTTACCTTCATAATCCCCTATGATTTCACCTGTTTTTGTACTTGCAATTGTCACTTCAATTCCGTTGCTTTCCAATTCCGCTTTTGGTTGAAATAATTCGTCTTCATTGAAACGTTCTGGTGGTATAATTAAAAGTGCTTTTTTACTCATTAGTAGTTCCTCCTCATTAATAAAAATAATTCGCCGGTAAGACGACTATTTCATTCTACTGCTGGGTTTCTTCACTGTGAAGACTGCACTTTTTTGTAAGGAGGTTACCAACAGGTTACAATTGATACAAATAAGGAGGTAAGAATTTATGCCAGATACATTTAGAGATGAAGTTAAAGAAAAGATCATAAATGGTGATTATAATTGTGAAAAAGAACTTACCTTATCAATTATAAGTGGTAAATGGAAAATCGTTATTTTATGGCATTTAGGGGTAGAAGGACCACATCGATTCAGTGATCTCCAAAGGCTTTTTCCAAAAATATCTCATAAAATATTAACGAATCAATTAAGAGAACTGATGGAAGATGGAATAGTTCATCGCGAGGTTTATCCAGAAGTTCCACCGAAAGTGGAATATTCCATGACTGAATTGGGGATGACTTTACTTCCTATCGTTGAAATGATGTATGAATGGGGAAAAAATCGGATAGCAGAAATCATAAAAGAAATGGATATTTCGGAATTAAACAATTAAGCATAAGCTTACATTTACAATGTTGCTTTACAAAATCTATTAGAAAAGAAGCACCTTCACTTAACTGTAAGGAAGGTGCTTTTTATGCTTAATTGCGGAGTATTTGGATCATTTATGCTGTGGATTGGTTCAACTGAACAGGGATTGTGTTTTCTTTTATTTAAAATAAATTATACATAAAAGAATATATCAAAAGGCTTCCATTCCGCTAATGATGAATCAAGGGTCTTATTAAAAATTAACGAACTCATTTCCAAAACTGCATAATCCAAAAGGCTGGCTAAAAGAAATTTTTGTTTTTTAGGCAGCCTTTTTGCTTTACTAGCGTGTCAACATCCTTTCAAAGTGCTAGTCAATTTAAAAACTTGATTAGATAAATTAACTGTTTTTCAATGTTTAGAATCTTATATGCCCTCAAAAACCTCTTTTACTTATGATACGGTTCACCGAGGTTGATATTAAACTTATCTCTATAGTCATAATGAACGAAACGGCTCCCATCGCTTAACGTAGATTGCACTTGGTCATAATGGTACTATATGGGCCAACTCATGAATAGACGTTGCTAATGCTTGTGTTTCTGTGTTACGACTATTCATAACAATCTCTTTACCTTTACCATCTTTACCTTGAACAAAGGCACCTTTAGATGCTCCTAATTCTGTTACACCTAATTCCGATTGTCGCATATCTCTCATATCGATATTTAATTCTTTAGAAACAGCTTCTATCCCTTTCCTTAAATGCTCGACATTTCTGCCTTCTTCAATTTGGAAATTAAACTGTTTATTAGGGAATATTTTTGGTAAATCTTCTAATGGTGCATTCGTTTGGGATATATCGAATACATGCCCAACTTTAAAATTAGCAATTTTTCTTGTTGAGATCTGCCCCTCTTCGATAGGGATAATAAAGATGAGTAATAGGGATAACTAGTAAAAAGCCGATTCTCCTTTTATGTCAAGGAAAAATCGGCTTTTTAATTAATTATTTCGGATCAATTTGTTGGTGAATTGATTTTTATTAGATTAATGGAAAACTCTATTATAGCATTAGCCTTTTAGGCATTTGACTGTTTTTTCGGGAAAGAAAATTAATTATTAAACAACAACCACACTCAAAGTTTCACTCTTTATATCCCCATAGTATGGAAAAAGTTATAATGATGCATTTGGTTTCTCATCTTTCTTCAAAAATACTTAGAACTTGATAGTTTGATAAGGTACTGTACTAAGAAAACCATATTTACCTAAAACCGTTTATCTAGGATTAATATAGGGAGGGGAAATCGTTTTAAGATTAGTCGCTAATATCAAATGTGTTAATGTTTAGTGAATGGTCGGTATCTCTAACAGAAGCGTAAAATATATCTTTAATTTGATGATATCCCTTTGCCTTTAGTTCTTGCTTAAGCCACTCTTCATTCTTGTTGATTAATTTTAAATTACGCTTCTGAACTTTCCCTTCAATTACAACAGCTATTGGGAATCCATGGTATTCTACTTTCATATGTAAATCCTTTGGAGTAACAGGAACTAATTCTTTCCTTGGTAAAATGCTGATTTCACCTGTTGCTTCCAAAATCGCATATTCAATATCTTGAATATCTGGATATCTTGCTGTTCTTAAACCTGACAACAGCTCAGATAAAGGATATCTATTTTTCCTTAAATTTTTATATACAATTTTTCCATGTTTAACTAAAATAGTCGGTTTTCCTATAATAAAAGGGTTTAACCAATTTAATAAACTTAATTTTGATATAACTAAGTGACGCCCGTTATAACAATGATTCCAATAATCCCCTCTGTTACTCCATTTACTTTAATGGACCCCAATGCTAAATAAGATAAAAATAGAATCGCTCCAAATTCGTGAGGGGTAAGTTGTGCTAGGGCTGATTCCCTAAAATTTTTATGGATACAATAAAAACAATATATATATAAATTAATTTAACTAAAAAAATAGACACTTCTAACACCTCTTAGGAAAAATCACCTTAGTCTGAAGTCAGACTAAGGATGTTCATCTCTTTGACAATACTGCAAAAATTAACAGAGAAAGTTAACCAGTAATGTTTTAATATTTTAAGCACCCTCTAATCAATTTAAAAAAAGATATTTTTCCAAAGATTTTATTTTCAAGATTCGACTTAATGTTATTATGCAAAAAATGGTACTACTTTTTTGTTATGTGTCTTAAGATCATCCAATATAGCGAAATAAACCATTATCCTTTTAAAATAGGCATCACTTTATCAATAGCTTCTTGTAGTTTTTCACTATTTTTACTATACATTTGCTTAGCTTCTTTTGATTCGGTTCCAAGAGCAAACAACTCTAAGTCTGCTTGGCATTTTTTCATGGTCGAAAGAATTGAAGGTCTTTCTTGAGGAGATGCGACTTGTAATTGATCGTCAAACAGGTCAACTGTTAACTCTCCATAGGAATTAACTTGTCCAAGAAAAACATTTTCTACCGTTACACCAAGTTTTTCTAATTCAGTGTGTAACCAAGCACGGCTTCGTCCAATAGTCGCAAGTGGTTCATCCATGATCACACCATCCATAATGACAGTCTGAGGCTCTTTAATTGAAGCAACCGTCAAGTTTAGATCCTTTGCTGTTAATGGTTGGTTTTCTTTCTTTAACATGACGGATAAATCCCCTGTTGCCTCTAATACAGCGAATTCTACATCAGACACCTGATAAACATCCTTCTTACGAAGTAATTCTAATAATTCATCTGTCGTGTATCTTTCCTTTTTTAAATTATCTTCCATGATTTTCCCATCTTTTATAAAGACAGTTCCTGTTCCTTCTACAAAATCACGGAACTTTTTACTTTTTAAGGAAAGCAAACCAGATAAAAAGGGTATTGCTGCAAAAATGACAATTCCAATGATTCCATGAAAAATGTTCCGTTCCAGTCCCATAGCAACTTCAGCACCTATACTTCCAATGGAAATACCAGTTGCATATTCAAAGAAAGATAATTCAGAGATTTGCTTTTTCCCTAACCATTTTGTAATAAAAAATAAAACAACAACAAAGAATATTGACCTTACGGCAATATCTAACCATTCAGGCACCACTTAACACCCCCTATAAAAATTATATCTCTTAAAAACCTTTGTACTGAAATTCCTCTTGTTCTAATTCTCCAACTCGTTTTTTTAAATCCGTGACTACTTCATGTACAACCATCATGGTTTCATGTAATGAACGTTTCGAATCATCATCTAGAGTCTGTAATGCTAAACTTGAAAGACTTGCTTCTACTCCTTTTAAACTGACAAAACATTGTTTGACATCTGATCCTACTGTCATCCTAGATTCTCCTTATCCTTTTGGTTTAAAAATTAAAGCCCCTATCATGCCGAAAATAATGGCTGCTGAAATTCCTGAACTGGTCACTTCAAACATTCCTGTGAGCACACCAACTAACCCATGTTGTTCTGCCTCTTGCATGGCCCCATGTACAAGGGAATTCCCAAAGCTTGTAATAGGTACGGTAGCTCCTGCACCAGCAAAGTCAATCAAGGGTTCATATAATCCAAACCCATCTAAAATGGCCCCCACTACTACAAGGGTACTTAACGTATGTCCCGGAGTTAGTTTAAACACATCAAACATAATTTGCCCAATGACACAAATCAAACCACCTACGGTAAAAGCCCAAAAGTAGGTCATAATGATTGTTCACCTCCGTATTCAATCGATACCGCATGAGCGATACAAGGAATCGTATCATTTTGCTGGAAAGAAAGAGGTGATAATAAAGCACCAGTGGCCACTACTAACATTCTTTTAAATTCGCCTTTTTTCATGCGATTTAATAAATGACCATAGACTACTGTTGCTGAACACCCCGCCCCACTTGCCCCTGCGAGGACTGGTTGTCCTTTCCGATAAATCATAAGTCCACAATCTTGGAATTGTCCTTCACTAATGGAAGTTCCATGCTTTTTAAATAAATCAAGGGAAACTTCACGCCCTATCTTTCCAAGATCCCCAGTGACGATTAAATCATAATAAGAGGGATCAATCTTTCTTTCCGTTAAATGCGCTTCAATCGTATCAACAGCAGCTGGTGCCATAGCCCCCCCCATATTAAATGGATCGGTCAGTCCCATATCAATCACACGGCCTATCGTAGCAGAAGTGACACTCGGTCCATCCCCAGAATCACTTAAAAGGGCCGCACCAGCACCAGTAACCGTCCATTGTGCAGTAGGTGGTTTTTGTCCTCCATATTCTGTCGGATAACGAAACTGTTTTTCAACAGCTGTGTTATGACTCGAAGCCCCTGTTAATATATATTTAGCCCCCTTTGTATTAATAATATAAGCACCTAGAGCCAATCCTTCCATAGAGGTAGAACAAGCACCAAATAAACCAAAATAAGGAGCTCCAATGGTTCGACTAGCGAAACTTGTGGGAGTAATCTGATTGATCAAGTCCCCTGCGAGAAGAAACTGAACCTGTTCCTTTTGTATTTCTCCTTTTTCCATTGCCTTTTGACAAGCTTCTTCAAAAAAAACTTTATGTGCTTTTTCATAGGAATCCTGTCCGAGCCATAAATCGGCATGAAGAAGATCAAAATCTTCCGATATAGCTCCATCTGCTTCAAATGGTCCACCTACTGTTCCAGTGGAAATAATCACAGGCTTTTGTTCGAAAACCCATGTACGATGACCTGCAAGCATTATAAACCACCCCATCTGATTAAAATTGTTTTAATTAAGGCAATGATAAAAGCAGAAAACACACCAAATAAAATGACAGAACCGGCTAGTTTAAACATATTGCCGCCTACGCCCAGTACAAATCCTTCGGTTCGATGTTCAATGGCAGGTGATATGACCGCATTACCAAAACCAGTTACGGGTACAGCTGTCCCTGCTCCCCCAAATTGGGCCATTCGATCATATACTCCAAAACCGGTAAGAAGCATCGTAATAAAAATCAAAGTACCTACCGTCGGATTTCCGACCGTTTGCTCTGTAAAATCAAAATAATAGATGTAAAAGTCTTGAATAAGCTGACCAATAAGACAGATGAGACCACCTGTTAGAAAGGCTTTTATACAATTTGTTACAACCGGTCTTTTTATTTCACGTTGTTTTTGTAATTCCTGGTACTCCTGTTGGACAGGAGTTAATTGTTTCTTTTGATTATTTGACATAGCTCGATCCTTCCTCTTTACGTCTGTTCCTTTAGAATACTTTCAAGTTTTTGCAAATCTTTTTTCAAGCTTTTCTTATTCATATTGTTTTTTTGCAGTCTTTGTTCTATTTTTTCGAGTTCCCAGAACATTTTTTTATCCGTCGAAACGACGACTTTATGATTCGGATACATTTTTTCTAAGTCTGACTTTACTGTCTTCTCGATACTTTTTAATCGAAAACGATTGAAATTTTCTACCTTTATTGCTACAAAAAGCTCTTTATCTGTATTCACAGCCTTTACATCTGAAATTTCTTCTTTGGTAATAATCTTTTCTTTAGCCCTATTGGCAACAGATTGACCGATGGGTTTACTCGTATGTACTTGTGAAATACCTAAATGATTGTTATCCTCATCTAACTGATTTTGGTTATCGTTACATCCTGTTCCAAACCCGATCACGGCTAAAATGGAAAGAAAAATTTTTATTTTGGTTATTTTGTCTTTCATGAAACCATCTCCGTTTTTCCCATTATTTAAAGGAATTAAAAAAGGTTGGTTGGGAGGCCAACCTTTTTTATCTTACTCATTATTGTTGTTTGTATTGAGGTTCTTCTTGTTCAATTTGTTGAACGCGTGGTTCAAGGCTGTTAATAACAGATTGGGTTTGTTTAGCAGCATCTTGGTAAAGTTGCTTTGCCTGTTGATTATCTGTACCAAGAGCAAATGTTTCGAAACTTGCTTGTGCACTTTTTAATCCTGCTAGAGCTGTCTTAACATCATTTATTACTGTCATGATGAATCCTCCTTGAATTTTTTGACCTTTTTAGATTACCCGAATCAGAATTTTCTTATGTGGTGAATTTTTTGGGAATATAGTTATAAAATTACTTTTGGTGAATAGCACCATTTTTTCTGTAGTAACCTCGTTTCCAAATCCCCATCAGTTCTTCTATTTGGCGACGATTATAGGTTTGCGATGTATAATCTTTTTGGGTAATATGTCTCATCTCAAATTTTTTCCACCGTTCCCTTTACTGAACTTAATTAAACACAATAAATATAGAAAACCGCCTGCAACTTCATTTGATGCTTGTTTTAATGCTTCTGAAGCAAGAGTAGTATTAGCAGCAGATTGTTCAATCGCTGAAGTTATCATATCTTTTACTATAGAAGAGGCTGCCTCTGCTTGTTTTAATTTATTAGTATCAATTTGATTAGCCATGCTACTTCCTCCTGTTTGTGGTTTAGTACAAAGATAGAATGCCTCGAATAAAATGTTTTATCCTCAATTCTAAATAGCAATTATTCCTTTGGATAGACAATTATTGAGATTCCTTTCGTTTTAAAATTAAGCCAAAATATTACTAAAATAAATCTTCTGTAGCTTTGAAATAAAGTTGCAATACTAATAAAAAAGACGCGATATTTTTAAGAAAGTCGCGACGTTTATAAAAAAGATGCGATGTTCTAGCCCTTAACAAAGCACCAATTACAGATTTAAGCCTGATTTAAAATCCCTTTTCATGAATTCAGAACCGCAATATTATTACGATCCATCTCGGCAAAATAATCAGGTTGAAAATTTAGACCAAAGGATTTGGGGTATAAGGCCATTTTCTTTAGACCATTTTTTAGGCCTTTTCCCTTTAGACCATTTTTTGGATCTCCCTTCTTTTGGAGACCATATTGGTGGAGAAGCCCATTTCTAGGCGGTTTATTAGGTGGTTTGTTGGCTGGTACGTTATTGAGCCCATTTTGGGATGGTTATCCTTATTTTTATTATCCGTATTATCCGTATATCTTTTTTTTAGCATCATGACTCTGTATAAATTAAAATCATCACTAATACAACATGTATTATAAACAGGTATTTTGAAGTATAAAATTGAGAATAGGAGTTTGGAGTCCAGATTGGAGCTGACACCACTTCACGGGGTAGCGTCAGGATTTTCACAATTTACAACGTTGAGAATACAATCGTTGTTATATCAAGGGGTATGAGGTTTATATCAATATGGTCTAATCTATTGGGACTTAACCGATTTTACGTAAAATAAAGCTTACTAGTGTCTCGTAAGACTTGTCTCAAAAGTCTTATCGTTGTTAAATCCTTCGTTTTTAACAATGAAAACAGCTTAACGTTGTAAATCCGCATTTTCGGGACGCTACCCCTTCACGAGCTTAGAGCTAATGGTTTAGTTACCGGTTATAAAAACGGTTAGTTCATAAAACGAACAACAGTTTGGTTTATCTCTCCATTAAAGAGATTATTATACTTAATAATCGAGTAGGAGGGAGTGATTAACTCCCGACCTCTCATACCACCGTACGTACGGTTCCGTATACGGCGGTTCAATTAAGATGAATAACGCAAAGTTTCGTAACGAACTTGTAGACTTTTCAGCCCTTGGCTTTCCCAATAGGAATTGCCGAGGGTTCTGTGTAATATGGGGCTTTTAGAAATGCGCCAGTACCCTTTTCGGGTGTTTCCCCACTCGTATGCTTTTCCAGAAGGAACTTTCAACCGAGTAAGATTTCTGACTCTTGTTTGAGGTTTCTTCCAATTCTTCCATAGACACATTCTTAATCTTCTTTTAATCCAGCTATCTAGTGATTTGAATGTGGAACTTGTATCTGCTAATCCAAAATAACCACACCACCCCATTAGATATTGGTTTAACATCTTGATTCTGTATTCCATGGAGTATGGCATCTTTCTTGAGGTAATCTCTCGTATTTTCTTCTTCATTCGAACTAGACTTGTTTTCGCAAGACGAACCTTTGGTTCTTTGTGATTCGTGAAACTAAAACCTAAGAACTTCCGGTTCCAAGGACGGTCTACCGCTGATTTCTTTTCGTTTACTTTTAAACGAAGTTTTCCCTCAATAAATCTTTGTACACTCGCCATTACTCTTAGACCCGCACGTTCTGTTTTCACATAAATATTGCAATCATCTGCGTATCGAACGAATTTATGTCCACGTTCCTCCAACTCTTTATCGAGTTCATCTAGAACTATGTTTGAAAGTAAGGGACTTAAAGGTCCACCTTGTGGTGTTCCTTCTTCTATACTTGAAATCACTCCATTTATCATGACACCAGCTTGGAGATATTTACGAATAAGTTTTAATAAAGATTTATCTGAAATTCGTTTCGCTAATGTTGCCATTAGTCGGTCATGATTGACCTTATCGAAGAATTTCTCTAAATCCATATCAATCACCCATCGATAACCTTCCTTTAAATAACCCTTTGCTTTCCGAACAGCGTCATGGGCACTCCGATTTGGACGGAATCCATAACTGTGGTCCGAAAATATTTTGTCATATTCCTTTGATAAAATCTGCGAGATAGCTTGTTGAATCAAACGATCTGTCACGGTTGGGATACCTAGTAAACGCACACCACCATCTGGTTTCGGGATTTCGACTCGACGTACTGGTTGTGGTTCATAGGTTCCATTCAAAATCTGCGATTTAATGGTTTCCCAATTTTCGAGGATGTGCTGTCGTAAGGTTTGTACGGGCATCATGTCTACTCCATGGCTTCCTTTATTCGCTTCCACTCGCTTTAGCGCTTGTATCATATTTTGCCGTTCAAGAATTTGATTCAACATCACCATTTCGTTCCTTTCCGTGATTAGCTTATCTTATTATGCCCATCTGAACTCCACCCTCCGCAAATACCCTCGTGGGATTCACCACTACTTTCTAAGCGTGAGGTTTCTCTGTTTTCTGTGCTATTTCATTCTAGATGGAAAGCCAAGGGCTAATCTCTCTTAATTGTTCAGTCCTTCCGACTGGTTCTAGACCCAATCGTACTATGACCTCTGCTGACTTCTGATGATTCAGCTACTTGTCACCAAGTAGGTTATGAAGGGTACTTCACGTTTCCATCAGACCTCCCCGGGTAAGCACATGCACTTTTACACCATCTATCCGCCTCATTTACTAGGTATGACCTTCGACAGAAAGGACTTTGTTTTGTGTTGCAAACTCATCCAGTCGTAACTAGCCTTGTATGAGATTCGTGTTCCTCGGACCGGTGTTTTGCCTCCAGCTTCCTTCAGATTCCGCGTCACCACGGACACCCTAGCTCTTGGCTAACCTCTACTTCTGTCTTCGGGGTTCGGGACTCGCACCCTATAGTTCATGTGCATGCCGGGCGCACAACAAGGAAATGGGACCTCATTGAGAAGTCCCATTTTGTTTGGGAAAAATGCTCCTGTATAGGTAATCTTCACAGATAGACGTTAGTAATTTATTTTTAGAATAGAATATGTGTCTTTGTGATAAGAGTGCAATTCTCATTAATTTAAATAATTTAACTTGCCTATAAAGGAAATAAACATAAATGATTTTAGTTTTGCACGAATTATTTCGTCAGCTCAAGGAAACTTACCTTATTACACAATAAATAAAAAAACGGAGTGAACTAAAAAGGGATTTAGATATATGGGATCAAGGGAGTAATAGTAACTTTACTGAAGTTTAAATTATTTTTTACTTATGGGATTTCGGAGCATTAAAGTACCTAAAGAATTACTTTCTTTAGATACTTTAATGCCTTTTAAGAAAGGGGGAAAGTGGAGGCGATTATCCCCTAATAAATGAAGTATTCCCTAATATATTTAATTTTTCCTCTGCATTCTTATTCTTAACCTTAAAACCCCGACATATTATTAGATTAAAAATGAGACAAGGTGATTGTTATTTTTAAGAAATTAATAGCTACTCTTATTGGAAGTCTGTTATTAGGAGTTGGTGTGAATGGGTTTCTAGTTCCTCATCATTTAATAGATGGTGGAATCCTTGGGATCGCACTATTACTTCATTATTTTTTTAAATTTCCAACTGGTATTATAATGGTGGGGTTAAGTATCCCTATTTGTATATTTTCCTCAATAAATAAAAAAGAGTATTTTTTTAGTAGTTTGCAAGGCTTATTGGTTTCGTCCTTATTTATTGATTTACTTGTTCCTCTTCGTTCTCAATTTTTTATTCCCCAACTTGCAAGCGCACTAATTGGAGGTGCAATAATTGGAGTTGGTGTTGGTCTAATGCTGCGATATAAGACAAGCACTGGAGGAACTGACTTACTAGCTGAAATTATTTCTGAAACTTTTTCGTTAAATATTGCACTTGTAATCATACTGATAGATGGAATTATTGTGTTGGCATGTCTGGCTTTATTAAAATTAGATACCTTCATTTATTCATGTATAGCTATTACCTCTGTGGGTTTAATAACATCCTTAATTAAAGGAAAATAATTTTTTATTGAGAGTCCCAACAACAAACGTGGAAACATACGCTAAGCAATATCGACATGAAGAAAGCCGATTTTTCCTACGGTGTAGTTAATGGGATGGGAATAATAAGCCTATAAGATTAGTGTTATGATTGTTTTTTTTTAATTACATAAGTCTATTGTTGATGGGTATTTTAAAATTATTAGTTTATATTGCGGAGGAGTTTTATGAGGAAAAAAATTCGCTAATACTAATAGTGTTTTTAAGTACTTTCATTTTAACAATTACGGATCTTATTGGACCATTTAATACTATTGGCTCTGGTACAGCAGCCTTAAAGGAGAAAAATGATGAACTTTACAAAGAAATTAAAGTGTATAGAGAGGAACATAAAATTGAACCGATTGATGCAAAAGTCGATAGAGTGTGGAAGGCAATTCCTGGATACAATGGATTGGATGTAGATATTGAATCTAGTTATAAAAAAATGAAATCAGATGGTAATTTTCACAAAAACAAAGTTGTTTATAAGGAAAAACCTCCAAATGTCCATTTAGAAAATCTAGCACCCATCCCGATTTATAAAGGAAATCCAGAAAAGCCTATGGTGGCGTTATTAATAAATGTTGCTTGGGGTAATGAGTACATTCCAACGATCCTTACCACACTAAAGGAATCCAAGGTGAAGGCGACATTTTTTTTCGATGGTAGCTGGGTTAAAAAGAATCCTGACCTAGCTAAGATGATCTATCGGGAAGGCCATGAAATTGGAAATCATGCTTATAGTCATCTAGATCTTAAGAAGCGATCTAAAAGTGATACCATACAAGAGTTAGAAAAGACGAATGCTCTCATTGAAGAAACCATTGGCATAAAACCGAAGTGGTTCGCACCTCCCAGCGGTTTGACAAACCCTCTGAGGATCTTCCAGTAAGAAGATCCTTTTTTGCTGCTTACTCAATTAATGTACCTTTTTGTTAAGTTAGTATTTTACAATCTTTCTTAGGTAAATACGGTTACTAAAAAGTTTATTTTAGTTTTTATAAATATTCGAATCTTTTCCTCAACGAGGACTATAAACGCTTTCACATGTTCCAGGCGCTGGTTCATAAAAACAATGTTGTTTAAATTGACCAGTAAAAGGTTGGTCATACCATGTTGGAGGACACGGACCATATGGATTAAAGTACCAAAGAGCATATTTCGCTGGGTGATCTCTCCAATATTCCAAATTCTTTCTTGCTAATCTTCTTTCAGATTCTCTTGCTCTTTGATAAAATACATTACCTTTTTGAACAGCTTCAAAAGAGTAATTTCCTCCTTGTACGTGAAAAATGACATCTCTAATTGTTCTTAATTCCTTAAAGTCAGCACAATCTGCTACAACACGGTTAACAATGACATTTCCAACATATAGCATTCCTTGTGGTCCTTCGCCTTCAGCTTCTGCTCTCATCATCCTTGCCATTAAATCGACGTCTGCATTTTGGTAAGCTACTCTTGTCATTTTTCCACCTCCAAAATACAGTATGAAAAAAAGCATACATTCATGCCCTTTTTTACAAATATCAAATGAATACTCTATACAAAACTAGTTAACATAATTAGTAGTAGTGCCTTGCCCCCCTGTTGGAGTCTTTTTAACATCGAATATACTTAGTCAGCCGCAGCAGAATTACGGAATATATTGGGATTAATATAGAAGAAATGTAAAACGGACCTCCATTTTTGTTTTTCGATCCATTTCCAACGTTTAAATTCCTGTGACAAAATAAACTAATTACAAAATTATTTTGGGTGTCTCATAAGAAAAGGTATCTAAACAATTCCTTCGTATTCCAAACGTATACTCGCTACATAGTTTGGACATGTTAAGAGAAACAGAAGGAGGGATTCCAGTTGGAGTGGATTTTTTATCTATACCTGTTAAATATGTTCTTTATCTTATTCATAGCAATTTGGGAAGTACGTAGGCCTGCCAAGGCATTGAATTGGATAATAATCGTCCTTCTTTTGCCAGTCATTGGTTTCTTGCTTTATCTTAGCGTATCAAACCCTAAGTTTATTCATCGAAAAAGATTGAACTCTTCTAAAAATGAATCTAACAAATTACCTGAGACATTCGGTGATTCAGCATCGGTAATTGCCGATGCTTTACGGCATTTCACTGTGAATGGGCTTCGAATGGGCCAAGTCCAAGTGTTTAACAATGGAATAGCAAAATATGAACAACTCATCGAATCCCTACAAAAAGCCCAAAAAACCATTGATCTGGAATATTACATCTATCGGAATGACCAAATAGGTAATCGCATCACAGAACTGCTGATCGAAAAAGCAGTAAACGGAGTGCGGGTTCGTTTTATTAGAGATGGTTGGGGGAGTAAAAAATTTCCGCGTCAAAAAATCCTTCAGATGGTGGAAGCAGGGATAGAATGCCGGACAATATTTCCTTTACGCTTTCCCTGGATTTTATCCAATTGGAATTATCGGGATCATTGTAAGATTGTCACGATCGACGGAAAGAAAGCTTTTACTGGTGGCATGAACGTAGGATATGAATATACAGGATTGAAGCCTGACGTTGGCTTCTGGAGGGATACTCATTTACAAATAACAGGAGAAGCATCAGTCAATTTGCAGACTGTCTTTGACGTTCATTGGAATATTGCTGTGCCGGAACGGATAAAATCGAAAACAAATCTGAAAACAAAATCTGAGGTAACGAAAATCAATCCAATCGGAAGAGTAGATCTTTCCAGATGGTCAGCCGAATTGGGTTCAGAGTTGAGCACCATAGATGGTAAAGAGATGGACATATACCCAAAGACAGGGACATTGCAAAAAGCGTACATCCATACGTTGGAAGGAAACCCTGGAATTCCTACCCCAGTTATTCGTCAAGCTTACTTTATATGTATAACACAGGCGACCAAGACTATTGATATAACAACACCCTACTTTGTACCAGAAACAGATATTATCATGGCATTAAAGACAGCTGTGGCTCGTGGTGTGCACGTAAGATTGCTGGTTCCTCGCCACATTGATCAAAAAAGCGTGGGCTATGCAAGTCGTACCTATTACGGGGAACTTATAGAAGCTGGGGTCCAAATCTACCAGTACAATAAAGGAATGTTACATGCGAAACTGATGATCATTGATGAGGAAATTGCAGAAGTAGGCGCAGCAAACTATGATATGAGAAGTTTTCGCCTGAATTATGAGGTGTGTCAAGTCGTGTACAGTGCTGATGTGGCAAGAGAACTCACAGAGCAGTTCGAGGGGGATCTTACTGATTCTGTACCATTAAGAATTGAAGACTTGTTGCAACGATCCCTGACCGAGCGCATTGTTGAACAGGGTGCTCGCCTCCTTTCTCCATTATTATAAGTTGATGTATCCTGTTTTTATTGTTCTATCTTAAATCTAGATTTAAAAAATTTTTGTTATTTACGATGGAAATTCATTACTAAAAAACGGTAATACTAAAAAGGCAGCTCAAAGAGTTTGAATTCAAAAATATCTGTTACCTTTTAATTTAAATATAGGGATGATATCAATAGATAATATATTTGAAAATCTTAAGGAAATACGTTTATTAGAAGATAAGCTGTATCATTTAGAATTAAATGGTTGGCTAACAAATGAGTTTTTAACTTGGGAATGGTGGATACTAGTTGTTTTTTTAGTTGTGCCTTGGGTTATATGGGCTAAACTTGTTAAACATGACATTATTTTAGAAATTTTGTTATTTGGTACCATAATTATCTTGACAACAACCTTATTAGATGTAGTTGGTGCACAATATAGTTTTTGGGATTACCCCATTGCATTTTTACCTTTTATTCCTCGGGCCTTTCCTTTTGATTTTTCAATGGTGCCTGTAGCTTACATGTTGTTATATCAATATTTTAGAACATGGAAATCTTTTATTTTAGCCCAGATCATTATGGCACTAACATATGCCTATATAGGTGAACCCTTTTGCGAGTGGGTCAAACTTGTTAATTATTTAGAGTGGAGATACAGATATTCATTCATATATTACATCAT
>NZ_CATNHG010000108.1:0-140578 GCF_950097965.1 Bacillus sp. T2.9-1 | reverse complement strand
GTAGAAAAGGATTATCCGGTATTAGCTCCGGTTTCCCGAAGTTATCCCAGTCTTACAGGCAGGTTGCCCACGTGTTACTCACCCGTCCGCCGCTAACTTTAAAAGCAAGCTTTTAAAGTCCGCTCGACTTGCATGTATTAGGCACGCCGCCAGCGTTCGTCCTGAGCCAGGATCAAACTCTCCAATAAAGAGTTGATTAGCTCATTGCTAAACTCTAGCTTTTTATTACTTGTTGTCATTCTATAACATTCGTTGTAAAACGATTATTGTTGACGTTTGTTTGTTCAGTTTTCAAAGAGCAATCTCACAAGAGACAACTTTCAAATAATAACACATTTTCACTTATTTAGTCAATATGTTTTTTAAAAGTTTTTTCAATGTTCTCTTGCTGACTTGTATTATTATAGCAACGTTTATACATGTATGCAATAGTTTTTTAAAAAGTTTTTCAAAAAGATTACGTATTTCTTTCTAATAGATTCTTTTTCACTTTGTCCATTTGTTCTATCGTATCATTTACCTACATTAATAGACATCCCTTTCTTAAGGGAATATCTATTTTCTCTATAAATTGCAAGGTGACTAATTCTCTGTTTTCTAATCTTTTTATCAATACTCTAAAATCTCTTCTATGAATAGATGTCTATTTTTTTCTAAATCAAGAATCAAATCATTTTGTAATGTTTTAACAAGCGGTCTTGTCGGAGTACTACTTATAAATAAAATTTCTGCTTTTTCTCCATTGGATAATCTAATTTTGCTTCCTGTAGTAAATTGAGTAATAGCATTGCTTAGTGATTGTAATATAGTTAAATCAAATTTTCCAAAATGATCCTGATGCATTTGTTCCATTACACGAAAAGGAGATTGCTTCTTCCGATATAATCTCTCCGATGTCATTGCATGAAATGTATCAGCTACAGCTATAATCTTGGCAAAGGCATGTATCTTATTATCTGCATTCCCCATTGGATATCCGCTTCCATCAATTCTTTCATGATGCTGATAAATTGCAAGGCGCGTTTCATTTTTTAATAAAGTATGTTCAGGAATCATTTCTAAACTATATCTTGTATGTTTTTTCACTTCATTAAATTCTTCTTCTGTTAAAGGTTCTATCTTATTTAATAATCGTTGATTAATCTTAGCCATTCCAGCATCGCTTAAACAACCTGCTAGAGCAACTTGAATCATATCTCTATAGCTATAGTTCATTTTTTGCGCTATAAGTGCACTAATAACGGAAACTGCAATAGAGTGCTGATACAAATATTCCTTTTTGTTTGATAAGTGATAAAGAGAAAAAATTTCTTTTGAAACAGTTTCTAGTTCTTCTAATAATGGTAAAAGGATCGTTCTAACATTTGCTATATTCACTGGTAATCCAGATTGCCAAGAAATAAATTCCTTTTTATATAATTGAACCGTCTGCAAAAATAGAGACAAAAAATCATTTTTCTCTTCTTCTCTAGTTTGATTGTGAATAGATGGCGTAGATTCGATCATAATCGTACCATCTATTTGCGTATTTTCGATGGCAACTTCCTTTACTAAGAAAGCTTTTAATATCTTTATGTGTTCACCCGCTAATACCGTTCTCGCAGTAATTATTGGTCTATTTGTTCGTACATATATATCTTCTGCTAAAATACTTCCTGGATTTAACTCTTCCACATTTATAATCATTTGAAACCACCTTATAATAACGGACTTTTTTACTATTTTAATGTATTTTTTTTGAAATACAACCCCATTCAAATAAGACTATACACCTAAAATGATTTATAAATGATTTTTTTATAGCAATGCACGATGTTTTACGTAAATCCTAAAATATTTATTTACCTCTAAAGAACATAAAAAAATGCCTTAAGGTTTCCCCTAAGACATTCAAAGTATATTACTCGTTTGAATCCGCATCATTTTCTAAAGACTCTTGTTGCGTTTCTTCAGAAAGTTCATCCGCTTCCTCTATTTCATCTTCTTTTTCTACAATAGCAACAGTAGCAACAAATTCATTCTCATTTTCATTTAATTTAATCAATCGAACACCTTGTGTGCTTCTGCCCATAGTTGAGATATCACTTACAGCCATTCTGATTAAAACGCCACCTGTTGTGATAATCATTAAATCTTCTTCCCCGTTCACTACTTTCATTGAAACAAGGGTTCCATTCTTATCGGTGATATTACATGTTTTGATCCCTTTTCCGCCTCTACCTTGAACTCTATATTCATTGATTGGCGTTCTTTTTCCGTATCCATATTTAGTTACAACTAGAATTTCGGAATTTTCTTCAAGTACTTCCATTCCTACCACTTCATCATCAGATGATAAAGTAATACCTTTTACCCCTGTTGCCGTTCTACCCATGGAACGTACATCTGTTTCTGGGAATCGAATAAGCAAACCATTTTTCGTTCCAATAATCATTTCCTTTGATCCATCTGTTAAGCGTACAGAGATTAACTCATCGCCCTCTCTTAAATTAACAGCGATTAGACCATTATTTCTTATATTAGCAAACGAAGATAATGGAGAACGTTTAGAGATTCCTTCTTTTGTGGTAAAGAATAGGTACCAATCATCTACAAATTCGGAAACAGGAATAATCGCATTTACCCACTCGTCTTTTTCCACACCTAAAAGGTTAATAATTGGGATACCTTTGGCTGTACGGCTGAATTCTGGAATTTCATACCCTTTCAAACGGTATACTTTCCCTTTATTCGTAAAGAATAGGATAGTATCATGGGTCGATGTGGAGCTTAGCTGTTCAACAAAGTCATCCTCATTTGTTCCCATTCCCTGAATTCCGCGTCCACCACGTCTTTGCGCTCGGTAAGTAGAAGCTGGTAGTCTCTTAATATAACCATTGTGAGTTAACGTAATGATAATATTTTCTTCCGGAATTAGATCTTCATCTTCTATTGTTTCAATTCCGCCAGCAACAATTTCTGTACGACGAATATCGTTAAAGCGCTCTTTTACTTCTAAAAGCTCTTCGCGGATAATTTCTAAGATTTTTTCTTCATCTGCTAGAATTGCTTTTAATTCAGCAATTAACTTCACTAATTCTCGATATTCATCCTCGATTTTCTCTCTTTCCAAGCCAGTTAATCTTTGTAGACGCATATCTAGAATTGCTTGTGCTTGTTTTTCAGAAAGATTAAAATTCGTCATTAATCCTTCACGAGCAATATCTGTTGTACGAGAACTACGAATCAAGCTAATCACTTCATCTAAATGATCAAGCGCAATCCGCAAACCTTCTAAGATATGCGCTCTTGCTTCTGCTTTTCTTAATTCAAATTCTGTTCTTCTACGTATAATTACCTTTTGATGATCTAGATAATAAGCTAGACATTGTTTTAAGTTAAGTACCTTTGGTTGTCCATCTACTAGTGCAAGTAAATTGATACCAAAGCTTGTCTGCATAGCTGTATGCTTGTATAGGTTATTTAATAATACATTTGCATTTGCGTCTTTTCGAACTTCAATAACAATACGCATTCCAGTTCGGTCAGATTCGTCTCGTAAATCCGTGATGCCGTCAATTTTCTTATCACGTACTAGTTCTGCAATGCGTTCTACTAGTCTCGCTTTATTGACTTGATAAGGAATTTCTTTCACAATAATAACTTCCTTACCACTAGGCTTCACTTCAATTTCTACTCTAGCACGTAAAATAATAGAGCCTCTACCAGTTTCATACGCTTTTCTAATTCCACTTCTACCAACAATCATCCCATATGTAGGGAAGTCTGGTCCTGGTATGATTTCCATTAATTCAGGAATAGTGATATCTGGATTTTTACTAACTTCAAGAACACCGTCAATAATTTCTCCCAATTGATGTGGAGGAATATTGGTAGCCATTCCAACAGCTATCCCACTCGTACCATTTACAAGTAAATTGGGGAAACGAGAAGGTAATACTACTGGTTCTTTCTCTTCTCCATCAAAGTTTGGCTTATAATCAATTGTGTCTTTATTAATATCTCGCAATAACTCCATCGCTATTTTAGACATTCTAGCTTCTGTATAACGCATTGCCGCAGCTGAATCACCATCTACGGAACCAAAGTTTCCATGTCCATCAACGAGCATATAACGATAGTTGAAATCTTGTGCCATACGCACCATTGTTTCATAAACAGCACTATCACCATGTGGATGATACTTCCCGATTACTTCTCCAACAATACGTGCAGATTTCTTGAACGGTTTATCTGAGTGCATTCCAAGATCATGCATTGCATATAAAATACGTCGATGCACGGGCTTTAAGCCATCTCGTACATCTGGAAGTGCACGAGAAACAATAACACTCATCGCATAATCTAAAAAGGAATCACGCATTTCTTTACTTATATTTCTATCTTTAATTTGAGAATTTGGCATATCAGCCATGGAAAGGAACCTCCTTAAGAAAACATTAGATTTTCTGCCTCATCTTAACGAATAGACGTAAGAGAAAAAGTCAAGTCTAATCGAATTCCTCATAATTAATAGGAATAACTAACGTCTAAAGAAATACACAAGGTGCCAATTAAATCAGCACCAAATTTCTTTCCCTATCTTTTAAACATCTAGATTTTTAACATAAGTTGCATTTTCTTCGATAAAGTTTCTCCGTGGCTCTACTTTATCACCCATAAGCATTTCGAATGTTTCATCTGCTTCAATCACATCATCTAAGCTTACCTGTAAAAGTACCCTTTTCTCAGGATCCATTGTTGTATCCCATAATTGCTCTGCATTCATTTCCCCTAATCCTTTATAACGTTGAATATTCGGCTTAGGATTAGCTGGCAAGTTGCTTAAAACTTGTTGCAATTGCGGATCACTATAGGCATATTCAAGCTTTTTCCCTTGTTTAATACTATATAAAGGTGGCTGTGCAATATAGATGTAGCCAGCTTCAACTATTTTTCTCATATAACGATAGAAGAAGGTTAACAATAGTGTTCGAATATGTGCTCCATCGACATCGGCATCTGTCATAATGACAATTTTATGATATCTTGCTTTCGATATATCATAATCATCACCAATTCCAGTACCAATTGCAGTAATCATGGAACGAACTTCATTATTGGACAAAATCCGATCTAATCTCGCCTTTTCTACGTTAAGGATTTTCCCTCTTAAAGGAAGTATCGCTTGGAAATGACGATCTCTCCCTGATTTTGCGGAACCACCTGCAGAGTCACCCTCTACAATGAATAGTTCGCTAATTTTGGGATCTCTTGAGGAGCAATCTGCCAATTTACCAGGTAAACTCGAAACTTCCAGTGCACTTTTTCGACGTGTTAATTCTCTTGCCTTCTTTGCTGCTATTCTTGCTCGTAAAGCCATTTGACCTTTATCGACAATTTTGCGAGCTACTGTGGGATTTTCTAAAAGGAATTTCTCCAGATGTTCTGAAAATACAGTATCTGTAATGGCACGGACTTCTGAATTTCCTAATTTCGTTTTTGTTTGTCCTTCAAATTGTGGGTCTGGATGCTTAACGGAAACAATTGCAACGATTCCTTCCCTAACATCCTCTCCAGAAAGATTTACATCCGATTCCTTTAATAGGCTGTTTTTTCTTGCATAATCATTAATCACACGAGTAAGTGCTGTTTTGAAACCAGACTCATGCGTTCCACCTTCATGTGTATTAATATTGTTAGCAAATGAAAAAATATTTCCTGTATATCCATCATTATATTGGAAAGAGATTTCAATGTTTATACCGTCTTTTTCTCCTTCAATATAAATTGGTTCCTCGAAAAGCACCTCTTTATTTCGATTTAAATGCTCTACATAAGATTTTATACCACCCTCATAATGGTATTCTTTCCTTTTTTCCATTCCTTCACGCGCATCTTCAATGGTAATCCGAATATCGCGATTTAAGAAAGCAAGTTCTCTGATACGGTTGGCCAATATTTCAAAATCATACTCTAACGTTTCTTTAAAAATATCACCATCTGGCTTAAAACGAGTAGTTGTACCAGTACGGTCTGTTTCACCGATAATTTTTAAATCAGCAACAGGAACACCCTTTTGATATTTTTGGTAATAGACATTTCCATCACGATGAACAAAAACCTCTAATTCAGTTGAAAGAGCATTTACAACAGAAGCACCAACACCATGAAGTCCTCCAGAAACTTTATAGCCTCCACCGCCAAATTTTCCTCCGGCATGAAGAACAGTCATGATTACTTCTACAGCAGGTCTTCCCATTTTCTCCTGAATACCAACAGGAATTCCGCGCCCATTATCTTTAACAGTAATACTATTATCCTTTTCAATGATGACATTAATCTCATTACAAAAACCAGCTAATGCCTCATCGATACTGTTGTCGACAATTTCCCAAACTAAATGGTGCAGACCTCGACTACTTGTTGACCCAATATACATTCCTGGTCTTTTTCTAACAGCCTCTAGGCCCTCTAAAACCTGTATCTGACTTTCATCATAAGATTGTTGTTCAACTGGATTTTGTTCCGTTGACATATTGATCACCTAACTTTCCATTAACATCGAAAAATTTTAACATTATTTTTTTGCATCCATTAGTACTCTTGAACAGTTAACTGGACTGTTCGCTTTTTTAACGTATTAGAAGCAATCGGTGAAAAATAGATAGTATTCTTCGTAATTACAATAGATTTATAAGATGAACCTTTCCCATTAGTCATTGCTTTTTGTCTATCTAAAAATTCTTTTGAAATAGGAGATGACTCTACCGTTTGTTTATCTAGTATAGTAATAATTTCTGAAGTTCGCACAAGAATATTTTCTCCAATATGAACGTACACTTTTTCACCTCAAAGCTATTGAATCTTTTTAATCGTTCCTGATTCAACCTGAAAAGTTGCTGCTTCTTTTAAAGTATGATGGTCTATACCATCAACACTGGTTGTTGTAACAAAGGTCTGAACCTTTCCTTGAATGGTATTTAACAAATGAGATTGACGATAATCATCTAATTCAGAAAGCACATCATCTAAAAGTAGAATGGGATATTCTCGTATTTCTGAATAAATTAGTTCAATCTCTGCCATTTTAATGGATAACGCAGTTGTTCTTTGCTGTCCTTGTGAACCAAAAGTTTGCACATCTCTATTATTCACATAAAACAGCATATCATCACGATGAGGTCCAAATAAGGATATCCCTCGATCAATTTCTCTTTTTTTTAGACTTTGGAATTTTTCTTCGTATACACTCTTCATTTTCGACAAATCCTGATCTTCTGATACATCAACAGACGGTTTATAGCGAATTTCCAGTGTTTCTAGCCCCCGAGATATACCCTTATGAATCGGAACTGCCCACTTTTCCAGTAAGTGCAGGAATTCAAAACGCTTCGCTACCACTTTAACTGCCATATCTATAAATTGCTCTGTTAAAATCTCAAGCATTGTATGATCGGTTTGTTTATTTGTTTGTAGTTGTTTTAAGTAGGTATTTCGCTGGTGTAAAATTTTTTGATATTGTCCCATATCATGCAAATATATTGGTGATATTTGCCCTATTTCCATATCAATAAATCTTCTTCTAATTTGTGGGCTGCCTTTTACTAAGTTTAAATCTTCAGGTGCGAACATAACTACGTTCATATTGCCAATATATTGACTCAATTTCCGCTGCTCTATATGATTAAATTTTGCTTTTTTCCCTTTTTTGGCCACAACTAACTGCATGGGTACTTTCCCATGTGCTTTGACTAATCTACCTTCTATTTTAGCATACTCTTTGTCCCAATAAATAAGTTCTTTATCATTTGAGGTCCGATGAGATTTTGCCATTGCTAGAACATAGATAGATTCCATCACATTGGTTTTCCCTTGTGCATTTTCTCCTAGTATTACATTTACCTTATTCTCGAAAGAAATATCCAGTTCCTCATAATTCCGGTAATTTCTTAAAAGCAACTCATCAATATACATTTGGGTTCACCCTTTTTTATAAAACAGTGTACTTGCCAAATGAAGGAATATTAATTTCATCACCACTTCTTAACTTTCTGCCTCTGCGCTGATCCTGTTCCCCATTAACAAATACCTCATATTCCCCTAGGAACCATTTTGCCATTCCACCTGATTGTATTAACTCTGCTACTTTTAAAAATTGACCCAATGTAATGTAATCCGTATCAATCTTAATTTGATTATCCATTTTTTCACTCTCTCAACTTTAGTCGTATCTATCTATTCTACTAAATAATTAATTGATACACAAAGAAAAGTGTAATATTTCTATAAATAGATAGGTAATATTCTAAATAGTGGGGGGAAAACAGTTTAAATAACACTTATTCCCTCTAGTGCATATTCATACATCTGCTAAATATAAAGGAAATTGGGTGTTCATTAAAAAGAACACCCAATACTTTTAATAAGTTCTAACCGGTAATATAAGCTGTAAAGTGGAGTCATCATTTGTTGGATGAATAACAAACGGTCTCATCGCTCCAGTAAAACTAATTTTAACTTCAGATCCTTCAAGAACTTTTAATGCATCCATCATAAATTTCGCACTGAATGATATCTTTAACTCTTCCCCGCTAACAGATTCACTTACTAATTCTTCAATAACTTTCCCTATCTCAGGTGTAAAAGAAGAAATTTCTATTACATTTTCACCCATTGTCGAAAATTTAACGACATTATTTCGACCTTCACGCGCTAACAAAGAAGCACGATCAATTGATTGAAGAAATTCCTTAGAGTTTACAATGATATCTGTTTTACTTTCGGTTGGAATCAATCGATTTGTATCAGGGTAATTTCCTTCTAACAAACGAGAGAAGAAAAGAATATGCTTTGTTTTAAATAATATTTGATTTTCTGTTACTAGAATTTCAACTGGTTCATCATGGTCATCCAAAATACGATTGAGCTCATTTAAACTTTTTCCTGGAATAACAATATTAAAAGTTTGCTCTGTTTCTGTTTCTATTTTTGCCTTTCTTAAAGCAAGGCGATGACTATCTGTTGCAATACAGATCAGGTCGTTATTTTCAATTTTCCAGTTTACTCCTGTCAACACTGGTCGTGTTTCTGAGGTGGACACTGCAAAAACAGTTTGTTTAATAATATTTTTTAATAAATCTGTTGGGACTTTTATCGAATTTTGTTCCGCGATTTGAGGTAAATGCGGATATTCTTCTGAATCGAGCCCATTTAGATTAAATTCTGATTTTCCTGAACGGATAGTAGTTTGCAAATTATCAACGACAATTTCAACTTGGTTGGTAGGAAGCTTTTTTACAATCTCACTAAAGAACTTTGCTTGCAATACGATGGAACCGGCTTGTTGGATCTCCACAATTTCTTGTTCATCTTCTTCTTTAGGAATGAAAGATTCAATCGAAATATCGGAGTCACTTCCAGTTAATGTTACTCCTTCTTCACTTGCGACAATTTTGATACCAGTAAGAATAGGAATGGTTGTTCTACTAGTGATTGCTTTCATAACATCTTGCACACTTTGAACAAGATTCTCTTTTTGGATGATGAATTTCATTAATTAATCCTCCGATTTAAATAATTTTTAAATGCAGTTCTAACTGCTTTTTTTAATAATATATTGTTTTAAAAAATAGTAGTAAAAGTAGTAGGTCCTGTTAGTATGTGGATAACTAGGTTCAAGCAAGGAAACACAGTCTATCCACATGTTGATAGACTGTGTCTAAAGTAAGGTAAGTTATACACACTATCCTATCTAAACTTTTAAGAGTTCATTTATTTCTTTTAATTGCTTTTGAAGAAGTGAATCAGTTAAAAGCATTTTTGATATCTTTTCATGGGCATGAATAACAGTAGTATGATCTCGACCGCCAAACTCTTCACCGATTTTTGGTAAGGAGAAATCGGTTAATTCTCTTGATAGATACATAGCGATTTGTCTTGGAAATGCAATGGATTTTGTGCGTTTTTTTGCTTTAAAGTCCTCTAATTTAATATTAAACTGCTCTCCAACTATCTTTTGAATATCATGAATGGTTATTACTCGAGGTTTAGAGCTTGGAACAATATCCTTTAATGCTTCAGCTGCTAAATCAGCATTAATATCTTTATTAATTAAAGAAGAATAAGCAACAACGCGAATAAGTGCACCTTCTAACTCACGAATATTAGTATCAATTTGATTAGCAATATAAAGCATCACTTCATTTGGAATATCTAGTCCGTCGGCTTTAGCTTTTTTTCTCAAAATAGCAATCCGTGTCTCTAAGTCTGGTGGTGTAATATCTGTGATAAGACCCCATTCAAAGCGCGAGCGTAAGCGATCCTCTAGTGTTGGAATCTCTTTTGGAGGGCGGTCACTAGAGATGATAATTTGTTTGCTTTCCTCATGTAATGTGTTAAAAGTATGGAAAAATTCTTCTTGTGTTGATTCTTTTCCAGCAAGAAATTGAATATCATCTATTAAAAGTACATCTACATTTCGATATTTATCACGAAATTCGGCACCTTTGTTGTCACGGATACTATTAATAAATTCATTTGTGAATTTTTCAGAAGATAAATATACAACTTTAGCAGATGGATTATGATCTAAAACATAATGACCGATTGCATGCATTAAGTGCGTTTTTCCAAGTCCAACTCCTCCATAAATAAATAGAGGATTGTAGGCTTTTGCAGGCGCTTCGGCAACAGCAAGGGAAGCAGCGTGAGCAAAACGATTGCCAGATCCAATTACAAAAGTATCAAAAGTATACTTTGAATTTAAGATTGTTTGCTCGGTAACTTCCTCTTCCTTTTTCTTATGCTTTACAGAAATTTGCTGATCAAACTCCTCTTCTTTTTGATTCTGAGGAATAATAAATTTCACCAGAAGTTCTTCACCGGTAATTTCATATAGTATTTCAGCAATAAGCTGAGAATATCTTTCTTCTAACCAATCTCGTGCAAACTCATTAGGTGCTGTAACAACTAGTAAATCTCCCTGCAAAGAATGGGCTTTTGTTGGTTTAAGCCATGTATCAAAACTGGGTTTGCTGATCTTTGTTTCAATCGTATTCAATGCATTATTCCAAAGATCTGTTATATTGTTCAAGTTATCCTCGCCTCCTTTACCTAAAGTTAAACGTTATTAGCCTTATTATTCTACTAACGAGCAGATCTATCTTAAACGTGCAGAAAAAGACATATTTTCATGTCGAATTTGTTTAAAAAACTTCGTGATTACTTCAAAAAAGATCAAAAAACAAAAAAAGAGCCTTAAAGCCTTAAGATAAAACTTCTAAAAAAACAAAAAAATAGACCAATCGATGCAATAATCGCTTATAGGATTTTATTTGTTCGATGGCTAACCAACTTAAATAATTTTTTACAAAAGACCATATTTCTTTATCCAAATTGTCCAATTCCTACAAAATAGGAAGCATAAAAAAAGATTTTAGACAAAATAGTGCTGCCTTGTGCATGCCAATATGCAAGATTACAAGGAGCTTGTCCTTTTCATATGTGGAAAAATATATTATAAGGAAGATTAGTGGTATTTCGACAGTATCCACGGATTGTGGACAACTCTGTTCAGACACATAGAATAAGATGTCCACAGTTTATCCACAGATTGTGGATAATATAGTTATGCACAGATTTTATTCAGATGTGAAAACAAAACTATAATATCAAAAATTCATAAGAACTGCAATGCTTTTTAATATCTTATCCACAAGATAACTAGGTTGTTAGTAATAAATGTCCACAAGGTATTAGTTTGTTGAAAAGTTGTAAATAACGATTGTGGAAAAAATAATCCCGTCGAAAATTATCCACAATCGTCGAAAAGATAGGAAAAACGACATAATAATAACTTGGTTTGCTTGAAAATATAATCAGAGCTAAGAGCTAGTTTTTCATGTCGAATTTTTATATTGTTTTTTTTTTTACATAAAAATTTAAAGAAGAATTTTTGTAGAATAACCTAAATGGTAAAAAATATTCGTTGGAAAATAGAATAGTTGGGAAGGATATGAAGTAGAATAGAAAATTATGTGGTATACTATTTTAATGACCTTAGAAATAGAAAGGGAAAGATCACCGAAGTTAATGTGATCTATAAATAATGATAAATAAAAATGAATAGTTGACAATTAATTATCTATGTTTATATAATTGTAAGGACTGTCTATAACAGCTATTCCTCAGGGAGGTGTCATATACAATGAAAAGAACTTATCAACCAAATAAACGTAAAAGAAGTAAAGTTCACGGATTCCGTAGCCGCATGAGCAGCTCAAATGGACGTAATGTCTTAGCTCGCCGTCGACGCAAAGGAAGAAAAGTATTATCAGCTTAGGCCACTGAAACGTCAGTGGTCTTTTTTCAATTAAAAGGGAAGGGAATGCTTTTAATAGAAGGACAGCCCTTCCTTTTTTTACAATATACTCATTTACTTACGTTATTATGCCTGTCTAATTTTCTTTCAAGGCTGTTTTTTTAAAATTGGTATTTTTCAATTGGGAAAAATTTATTAAAATAACTAGCAGTTGAGTTACGAAGACGCTAGGGGGGAGCAGGGAGACCTAAAATTGGTTTTACTGAGGTGCTAAAGTCTACCCCTATGATAACCGGTGATAGGAAGGCTGCTGGTCACTGGCAACAAACTTTACGAAAAAGCCTCTTTTACAAAGAGAAGAATGTTAACTTGAAGGAATTGAAGGAGTTATAAACGTTGAGAAAAGAATTCAGAATAAAAAAAAATAAAGAATTTCAGTCAGTTTTTAAAAAAGGACAATCCTTTGCTAATCGGCAGTTTGTTATTTATAAATTGGAAAAAGTGGATCAAGAGCATTTCCGAATCGGCCTTTCTGTCAGCAAAAAGATTGGAAACGCAGTTAAGCGAAATCAGATAAAACGCTATATTAGACAAGCGTTCCTTGAATTTGAAGATAAGTTGGAAAATAAGTATGATTATGTCATAATTGTAAGAAAGCCTGTTGCTGATATGGGTTTTGAAGAAGTAAAAAAGAGTCTTATCCATATTTTAAAAATAGCAAAGGTTCTATCCAAAAAGAATTAAGAGGAAAATCGTAGTTAAGCGTTTCCTATGATTCGTTTATCGGTTACAATACTTAATAAGTTAGATTTGAAAATCATGTTAAACAGGAGGATTTGCAGCTTGAATAAGAAATTTTTATTGATAGTTGGTCTGCTTTTTTTAATGACCATTTTAACAGGATGTACAGAGTTTAATCAACCGATAACTTCTGAAAGTGATGGAATCTGGAATGAGTTCATCGTATATCCACTATCTCAACTGATAATAAAGACAGCAGCCTTTGCTGGAGGTAGTTATGGTATTTCCATTATTATCGTAACTATATTAGTTAGACTAGTTATATTGCCGCTTATGATTAAACAAACGAAAAATAGTAAAGCAATGCAAGCAATTCAGCCGCAGATGAAAGAACTGCAACAAAAATATAGCTCTAAAGATCAAAAGACACAACAAAAGCTCCAAGAAGAAACGATGAAGCTTTTCCAAGAAAATAAAGTAAACCCATTGTCAGGATGCTTCCCTCTAATAGTACAAATGCCGATACTGATTGGGTTTTATCATGCTATTTCTCGTACAAGAGAAATTGCTTCTCATGATTTCTTATGGTTTAGTCTAGGGCAGCCAGATCCAATTTACTTATTGCCAATCTTAGCTGGTGTAACGACATTTTTCCAAACAAAATTATCGATGGCTGGAGCACCGCCAAATCCACAAATGCAAATGATGGTTTGGATAATGCCAGTTATGATTTTAGTATTTGCTATTAATTTCCCTGCTGCATTATCTCTTTACTGGGTAGTAGGTAATATCTTTACCATTATACAAACGTATTTTATTAAAGGTCCTGAAATTAAAAATGCTGGTCAAACTAGCAAAGCAGGAGGAGCGAAGAAGTGAAAGAAATTACTGCCGTAGGACAAACAGTCGACGCAGCAGTGGAGTCAGCTTTAGCTCAGCTTAAGACAACAAAGAATCAGGTTGAAATCATTGTTGTTGATGAAGGAAGAAAAGGATTTCTCGGTTTTGGTTCTAGATCTGCGAAAGTAATAGTAAAGAAAAAGGTAGATCCAGTTGAATCCGTAAAAAATTTTTTAAAAGATGTTAGTGAAAAAATGGGCGTTCCTATTGAAATTCGAGTGAAGCAAAATGGAAAAAATATTCTATATGAATTATCTGGTGAAAAAATTGCTTTGCTGATAGGAAAAAGAGGACAAACTCTTAATTCTATTCAATATTTAGCACAATTGGTAATTAATAGAGAATCTACAGGATATTTTAAAGTGATATTAGATGCGGAAGGTTATCGAGAACGTAGAAAACAAGCTTTAATTCATTTAGCCGAAAGAATAGCCTATAAAGCGGTGAAGATTGGAAAAGAAATCCCGCTTGAACCGATGCCTGCAGATGAAAGAAAAACGATTCATACTGCGCTGGTTTCCTTTAAAGGTGTAAAAACGTATTCCTCAGGAGAGGATGCGAAGCGACATATTATTGTTGCGCCAATAAGGGGAAAAAAATAGTTTTAAAAAAAGATCGTCTTTCCAAATGGGAAACGATCTTTTTTTTTGTATAAAAATCTCCTCATCTTGTCCGCCTCTGCATGGCAATGTAATATTTTTTCAAGATTTTTTAAGCCTCCTAATGCATATATTCTAGCGAAATATTATGTTCGAATAATATTCTATTTAAATAAAAATGAATAAGAAAAAAAGCATGCTCTTTGTTTCTCATCTTAGCTGTTAGGAAGATTGCTGAAGAACAGAATAATGGAAATAACACAAAAAAAGTGAAGTCCTTCGGTTTTGTAATTTTATTTTTCGTTTTATTGTTATTCACATGTGGATAAGATAGAATGGTATATAACGATAAAAGAGAATGTGGATAAGTGTGCGGATTTTTTTCTTTTTTTACATTTGTGGATATGTTAATCTAATCTAATGTAATCATGTCAAAGGTGAATACAATCATTTTATATAGATATATTTTTTTGAATTGAGGTGAAAAAGATGGAATTGGATACAATTGCTGCGATATCGACTCCAATGGGTGAGGGAGCGATCGCAATTGTTCGAATGAGTGGTCCAGATTCAATTAAAATTGCAGACAAGCTCTTCAAAAGTATAGGTAATAAAAAGTTAATGGAGGTAGCAAGTCATACAATCCATTATGGGCATATTATAGATCCAGCAACAGACGAGGTTGTGGAAGAAGTAATGGTATCGTTGATGAGAGGACCGAAAACTTTTACCAAAGAGGATGTTATTGAAATTAACTGTCATGGCGGATTAGCTTCTGTAAATCGATTATTGCAATTGACAACTTCTTATGGTGCTAGAATTGCAGAACCTGGGGAATTTACCAAAAGGGCTTTTTTAAATGGACGAATCGATCTTTCTCAAGCAGAAGCGGTAATGGATTTAATAAGAGCTAAAACAGATCGTGCGATGAATGTTGCACTTGGTCAAATGGAAGGAAGGTTATCAAAATTAATTAGACATTTGCGCCAAGAAATCTTAGAAACATTAGCACAAGTAGAGGTTAATATTGATTATCCAGAATACGATGATGTAGAAGAAATGACACAAAAAGTCATGCTTGAAAAATCGGCGTATATCAAAACAGAGATTGAAAAGCTATTACAGACCTCTCAACAAGGTAAGATTCTCCGCGAAGGACTGGCAACCGTTATTGTTGGCAGACCGAATGTTGGAAAATCCTCTTTATTGAACAGTTTAGTACAAGAAAATAAAGCAATCGTAACAGACATTCCAGGTACAACGAGAGATGTAATTGAAGAATATGTGAATGTACGCGGAGTTCCACTTCGTTTGCTAGATACAGCAGGAATTCGGGAAACAGAAGATATCGTAGAACGAATTGGCGTCGAAAAGTCACGAAAAGTGTTAAGAGAAGCGGATTTAATTTTACTTGTCCTAAATTATGCAGATGAATTAACCGAAGAGGATAAGAATATCTTCAAGGCTACAGAAGGCATGGATTATATAGTAATCGTCAATAAAACAGATTTACCTCAAAAAATTGATTTGGAGAAAGTAAGAGAACTTGCGGGAAATCGCAAAGTTATCACAACATCTTTAGTAGAAGAAAACGGAGTCGACTTATTAGAGGAAGCGATATCTAGTCTATTTTTTGCAGGCTCTATTGAAGCAAGTGATATGACTTATGTTTCTAATTCAAGACATATTTCCTTATTAAGCCAAGCGATGCGGGCGATAAGCGATGCAATTGAAGGAGCAGAAAATGGCACACCTATAGATATTGTACAAATTGATTTAACAAGAACCTGGGAGATACTTGGTGAAATTATTGGTGAGAGTGTGCACGAAAGTTTAATCAATCAGTTGTTTTCTCAGTTCTGTTTAGGGAAATAAGTGATTTTAATGAGAACACTGAAAAAGTAAGTTTTTCCAAATTAAATACGGATTTATGTATTTGAAAAAAGAAATACCTAAATTTAAAAGTTGGCCACCGACATTATGATTAAATGGCAGTTTTTCAGTGGCCTCTATGGAAATGAAGCAGAGTCTTGAGAAATAGAATACCAGCTAATTTAGCCATCAATAAAAGTAACTAAAAACGTATTTCTTAAAAGAAAGTTTAGAAAGAAGGAGGCATCATGATGCAGTACGAAGCTGGAAATTATGATGTGATTGTCATTGGTGCAGGTCATGCTGGCTGTGAGGCTGGCCTTGCAGCAGCTAGAATAGGTGCCAAAACATTAATGTTAACGATAAATTTAGATATGGTCGCATTTATGCCATGTAATCCATCTGTCGGAGGACCCGCAAAAGGGATTGTTGTAAGGGAAATTGACGCACTTGGCGGCGAGATGGGGAAAAATATAGATAAAACATATATTCAAATGAGAATGCTAAACACAGGAAAAGGTCCTGCTGTACGTGCCTTAAGAGCTCAGGCAGATAAATATATGTATCAACATGAAATGAAGAAGACGTTAGAAAATGAACCAAATCTAACGTTGATTCAAGGAATGGTAGAAGAACTAATCGTTGAGGATCAAGTTGTCAAAGGAGTTATTACGAAAACAGGTGCTACGTATCGAGCAAAAACGATTGTCGTAACTACTGGTACGTACCTTCGTGGAGAAATTATTTTAGGAGAGCTTAAATACTCCAGCGGTCCGAATAATCAACAGCCTTCCATCCGTTTATCGGAGCACTTAGAAGCACTAGGATTTGATTTAGTGCGTTTTAAAACCGGAACACCACCTCGTGTAAATAGTCATTCTATTGACTACTCTAAGACTGAAATACAGCCTGGTGATGATGTTCCAAGAGCCTTTTCTTATGAAACAACCAAATTTATTACAGATCAGCTTCCTTGTTGGTTAACATATACCAATGAAAAGACACATCAAATTATTGATTCGAATTTACATCGTTCCCCAATGTATTCAGGAATGATCAAAGGGACAGGACCACGCTATTGTCCATCAATTGAAGATAAAGTGGTCCGATTCAATGATAAACCAAGACATCAAATTTTCTTAGAGCCAGAGGGGAAAAATACACAAGAAGTTTATGTTCAAGGATTATCGACAAGCTTACCTGAAGATGTTCAACAGGAAATATTAAGAACAATCCCAGGTTTAGAAAATGTCCAAATGATGCGAGCGGGATATGCAATTGAATATGATGCCATTGTTCCTACACAATTATGGCCAACATTAGAAACGAAGAAGATTAAAAATCTATATACTGCTGGTCAAATTAATGGAACTTCAGGATATGAAGAAGCTGCAGGCCAAGGTTTAATGGCTGGTATTAATGCTGGTTTAAATGCAATAGGAAAAGAGGAAGTTATCTTAAGCCGCTCTGATGCATACATCGGTGTTTTAATTGATGACTTAGTAACAAAAGGCACAAACGAGCCATATCGACTCTTAACATCAAGAGCAGAATACCGCTTACTACTTCGTCATGATAATGCAGATTTACGTTTAACAGATATTGGATATAAAATTGGTCTTATATCTGAAGAGCGCTTTATGAAATTCTCTGATAAAAAGCAATTAATCGAACAAGAGAAGCAACGTTTAAGCGAAGTAATGCTAAAGCCAAATGAGCAAGTTCAAAATCTGATTAAAGAGCAAGGTGGAAGCGAATTAAAAGATGGTATAAGAGCAGGAGATTTATTAAAACGCCCTGAAATGAATTATAGCCATATTGAACAGCTTGCACCAAGCGAAATAGATTTAACAGAAGATATCAAAGAACAAGTAGAAATTCAAATTAAATATGAAGGATATATCGAGAAATCCTTACAGCAAGTGGAAAGACTAAAGAAAATGGAAAACAAGAAAATTCCTGAGAATATTGATTATGATGCGATCTCTAGTCTTGCAACGGAAGCGGTACAGAAATTAAAAAAAGTTCGTCCATTATCCATTGCACAGGCATCGAGAATTTCTGGTGTAAACCCAGCAGATATATCTATTTTATTAGTTTATTTAGAACAAGGAAAAATAGCTCGTGTTTAATCTCTGAATAGAAAGGGTTCATGCATGAAAACGGAAGATTTTATTCAAATGTTGTCTGATAAAGGAATTACTTTATCGGACCAGCAAATAAAACAGTTTGAGCTCTACTTTGAAACATTGGTAGAGTGGAATGAAAAAATGAATTTAACAGCAATTACAGAAAAATCGGATGTTTATTTAAAGCATTTCTATGATTCCATCACTGCTGGATTTTACTATAATGGGTTTCACGATGCTGTACATGTATGCGACGTTGGTGCAGGGGCAGGTTTTCCAAGCATCCCTTTAAAAATTGTTTTTCCTGATTTAAAGGTGACGATTGTCGATTCTTTGAAAAAAAGAATTCATTTTCTTGAACACTTAGCATCTCAACTAGAGCTGAAAGAGGTTAACTTTATTCATGACCGAGCAGAAACGTTTGGCCAAAATAAAGCATTTCGTGAATCCTTTGATATTGTAACTGCACGAGCAGTAGCACGACTCTCTGTTTTAAGTGAACTTTGTTTGCCACTAGCAAAGGTTGGAGGTACTTTTGTTGCAATGAAAGCAGCAAGTGCCAAAGAGGAAATCGAAGCGGGGAAAAAGGCTGTAAGTCTATTAGGAGGAAAGATTCAAGCAACACACTCCTTTTTATTGCCAGTTGAAGAAAGTGAAAGAAATATTATCATAATGGAAAAAGAAAAGCCAACACCTAAAAAGTATCCAAGAAAACCTGGAACTCCTAATAAAGAACCAATTGAATAGGTGAAAGCACAGATTTATGTCTGATAATTTAGTTTCTGAAGTTATCCGATTCTTTATATGATATTCTTCCATCCCTTCCTGCGTGAAGTAGGGATGGGAGCTTATTAATAAGACGGGAAAAATGATTATTTTATATTAGGTTGTTTTCAAAAAGATTGATTTTCATTCATAAAAGATATAATTATAGAGAAAATTAAAGAGCAGGCTCATGGTAAGAGTCTGGTAATAGCAACAACTTTATGAAAACAGCTATAAGTTATTACGAAAGAAATAAGAGAATGATATAATCATTCATAAGATTAGAACTATATCAACTATCATATCTACTATATAATATACCTATAATTGTCATATTCTATGAAATTTCGAGAAGTTTCTACTTTAAGTTAGATGACTTTGCAGGGATTAATGTTTCATATAGAGAATAACTAATAGGGAGTTTTGTAAAGGTGGTGCAGGGTGATGAAGCCTTCTTTCTCACGATTTTTTGGACTAGGCGAAAAAGGAGAGCAAATAGAAGATGCTAGTCAAATAAGTGCAGATGCTGCTCAAGAGGAGATCGAGAGTATGGGAAGTAATGAAGAAGTTAGACGAATCCCAATTAATCAGATTGTTCCTAACCGTTTTCAACCAAGAACGGTATTTGATGATGAAAAAATTGAAGAATTAGCTCGTACAATCCATACACATGGTATTATACAACCCATCGTATTAAGAGAATATGAAGAAGATAAATTTGAAATCATTGCTGGAGAACGAAGATGGAGAGCAATGAAAAAACTTGGTTGGGAAGAAGCGCCAGCAATTATAAAAAACATGAGCGACACAGAAACTGCTTCTGTTGCACTTATAGAGAATCTTCAAAGGGAAGAGCTTTCTCCAATTGAAGAAGCGATTGCCTATGGCAAATTATTAGAGCTCCACAATCTTACCCAAGAGGCACTTGCCCAAAGATTAGGCAAAGGGCAGTCGACTGTAGCAAATAAATTAAGACTTCTTAAATTACCAGAAGAAATTCAAGAAGCATTATTAAATAAAGAGATTTCTGAGCGTCATGCTCGTTCCATGATTCCTTTAAAAGAACGGGAAAAACAAATCCAGCTATTACAAGAAATCATGGAAAAGAGCTTAAATGTAAAGCAAACAGAAGAGCGTGTCGTGAAAATGCTTGAACAATCAAAGCAGAAACCGAAGCCAAAAAGAAAGGCATTTAGCAAAGATATGCGGATTGCAGTAAATACCATTCGTCAGTCGCTGAATATGGTTTCTGATAGTGGAATTAATTTAAATGCCGAAGAAGAAGAGTTTGACGATTTTTATCAATTTACGATAAAAATTCCGAAAAAGAAATAATACTTAAATAGCTTCTTATCTAGAATTATAATTTGTACTTATTTATAGATTTTGGGCTCTGTTAAATCCAACTCCATAAAAGACAGTAAAAATACTTATTTAACAGAGCATATTTTTTTGTGAGAATAATAGCCATTTATGCTGGTTCTCACTTTTTTATATGATTTTATTCCTCAAAGGATAACCACAAGTATAAACTGAAACCTCCATTTCTGATTTTAATAGGATTTTTTCTAAGCGAAATAACTAGTTGAATCCTTGTTAAATGCTTGAAATAATAGGCTTTATTACTTCTTTCATACTATTAATATATTTATATTTTCCTCCACTAATTCAGATTAACAGAAAAAGTGACGATATTTAGAAGTTTTCATGATAAAATAATATACGTGATTACAATAGGCATGGAATTGGCCATGTTGTAATCTATTCATGTTTTTTTACCAATAAATTGTCTTATAGTTTAAAAGGCTATAAACGATTCAATCTTTTTATATTAAGCAGCCATCTTGCGTCGATTATATATTTCGTAGCTCGTATGGAATTAAAGGTAGGTGACATCATGGGTAAAATTATTACTGTTGCTAACCAAAAGGGCGGAGTTGGAAAAACAACTACATCGGTTAATCTTGGCTCTTGTTTAGCATATATCGGAAAAAGAGTGCTATTAGTAGATATTGATCCACAAGGAAATGCTACTAGTGGTGTAGGTATTGAAAAAGCTGATGTTGATCATTGTATCTATGATGTGTTAGTGGATGATCTAGAGGCAAGAATGGTGATAAAACAGACAAATGTGGAGAATTTGGATGTTATACCTGCAACTATTCAATTAGCTGGAGCGGAAATAGAGCTTGTTTCTACTATTTCCAGAGAAGTAAGATTGAAAAGAGCTTTAGACGAGGTCAAACACAATTATGATTATATTTTAATAGATTGTCCTCCTTCTTTAGGATTATTAACGATTAATGCGTTGACTGCATCGGACGCAGTATTGATACCTGTTCAATGTGAATATTACGCTTTAGAAGGATTAAGTCAGCTATTAAATACGGTTCGACTTGTTCAAAAGCATTTAAATCATGACTTGGCAATTGAGGGTGTGTTGCTAACAATGCTAGATGCTAGAACAAATCTAGGTTTACAAGTTATTGAGGAAGTTAAAAAGTATTTCCAAGATAAAGTCTATAAAACAATTATTCCGAGAAACATTCGATTATCAGAAGCGCCGAGTCATGGGGAACCAATAATCATTTATGATCCAAAATCACGTGGCGCTGAAGTATATTTGGATCTTGCGAAGGAAGTGGTTACTAGTGGCTAAAGGACTTGGAAAAGGGTTAGATGCATTCTTTCCTAAATTAGATGCCGAGAAGGAAGAAATTGTGCAGGAAATAAGCATCAATGAATTGCGACCTAATCCTTATCAGCCTAGAAAATTCTTCGATGAGGAAGCAATTGAGGAATTGAAGCTTTCGATTCTAGAACATGGGATTCTCCAACCAATTATTGTTCGAAAAAGCATCAAAGGCTATGAAATAGTTGTTGGGGAACGCAGATATCGTGCTGCTAAAGAGGCTAAACTAGCGACTGTCCCTGCAGTTGTTCGGCAACTATCGGAACAGCAAATGATGGAATTAGCAGTACTAGAGAACCTTCAAAGAGAAGATTTATCACCAATTGAAGAAGGTCATGCCTATCAGACATTGATGAAAAAATTAAAGCTGACACAAGAAGAGCTAGCAAAACGTTTAGGGAAAAGCAGACCACATATTGCCAATCATGTTCGTTTACTATCACTTCCAAAAGCTGTTCAAAATTATATTTCTGACGGTAAAATATCAATGGGACATGGAAGAACTTTATTAGGTTTGAAAAATAAAGATAAGCTTCCAGCAATAGTTGATAAAGTTATTAAAGAGGGATTAAATGTACGCCAGTTGGAACAATTAATTCAGCTTTTAAATCAGAATGTTTCACGTGAAACAAAAAAAGAAAAACCCGCACAGAAAAATATTTTTATTAAAGAGCAGGAGTCCTTTCTTCGTGAAAGATTTGGAACAACCGTTCATATTAAGCAAAAGAAAAATAAAGGGAAAATTGAAATTGAATTTTTCTCAGAAGAGGATTTGGCACGCATTCTCCAATTGTTTGAATTAGAAAATGAAAATTAAAAAAAGCCTCTAAAAAAAGATATGTTACAATCGGCAAGCTGTAACAACGATCTTTTTTTAGAGGCTTTTTATTGTATACCATAAGATTGGAATTAGTTATACAGGTTCTTCTTTGATTTCGTATTCCTCTAATTTTGCAGAATGCATATATCGAAGACTGGTATGATAAATACCCTTTGAAATGATTTTTGCCATATTCAATACTAGGCTTAATCTAGTATTCTGAAGAACTAGAAATTCCATAAATCCGCTTATATTAACAATTCCCGTAATATGAATATTTCCAACAGGAGGAAGCTCTTTTTTTACGCCGCTTCCTGGTTTAACAGGTCCATCTCCTATTTGAATTACACCAACGCTTTTCATTCTGCCTAGACAGGCATCTATTCCGATAATATAAGGATTATGATGTTTTTCATGTATTTCCTTTAATTTATCTTCTAAATTAAGTGCATGAATTGGTTCGTCTAATGTTCCATAGACATGAAAAGGAGATATATTCTTTTCACTTAATAGAGTTCCAATAAGCGGACCTAATGAATCTCCAGTAGAACGATCGGTTCCAATACAAACAAAGACAATTGGTCGAGTAACAGAAACAGATGGTAAATGTTTAGATAATGAATCGGCAATTTTAAAAGCTGCTAACTGTTCATCATGTGCTATTCTAATGGGAAGTTCGTTTTTTTCGAAAAGGCTGGAATATAAGGTCATTGAATCTACTCCTTTATCATTTAAGATTCGATAAAATCTATAAAGAAAGCAATTATCGTGATCAGTTAGATTCTGTTAAGTACCTATCAATTAAGATGGAAATCTATCGAACCATGAGATATTTTTATGCAGAATAATTGTAGTATTCAGTATATGGAAAAGAGACAAATTCTATACATATACATAAAAATAAAGGAAAAAAGAGTGATACAGTAAGCGGATAATCCATTATAATAAGGGCAAAAGTCCTGCATTTATTAGGGTGCTTACTACTACAAAGCATGTAGAAAAACTGTTAAAATAAACTTACCCAATATGAAGGCTGTTAAAGAGTAAAATAGAAAAATAGTTAGCATTATTTTCATTCCATAAAACATAGAGCATTAATACGTAAATTATGTTGTATGAACAGAGAAAAAAAGGAAGATAATTTAGTAGAAGTTTATATTTAGAGGTGTCTAGATGGATGAGAATATAAAAGAAGGTATAGATAATCTCATGAATGAGAATTTTTGGAGTAGTCTTGGGTTTGGGGCATTAAAGATTGTACTTATATTTCTAATTAGTGGAATGATTATTAGAATTGGAAAAGCAGCGGTACGAAATATATTTAAAGTAAGAACTCATACTTCCTTACGCGTATCAGAGAGAAGAGAAGCAACATTAATTAAACTTTTGGAAAATACAATTACTTATGTCGTTTATTTTATGGCAATCATGATGGCGTTATCTGTTTTTAATATTGACGTTAAGGCCTTGTTAGCAGGAGCGGGAATTGTTGGCCTTGCGGTAGGTTTTGGTGCCCAAAGCCTTGTTAAAGACATTATTACAGGATTCTTTATTATCTTTGAAGATCAATTTTCTGTCGGAGACCAAGTACGTATTGGGACATACGAGGGAGTAGTAGAAGAGATTGGATTAAGGACAACAAAAATCAAAGGCTTTACAGGAGAAGTGAATATTATTCCTAATGGAAGCATTATAGAAGTAACTAATTTTTCTATAAACAATAGTAAAGCAATTGTAGATGTAAGTATTGCCTATCAAGGTGATATTAATCGGGCAGAAAAGGTTATACAGGAATTGATTGAAAAACTACCAGAGCAATATGAGGATATTGTCGGTGTTCCAGAATTATTAGGTGTACAAAATATCCAAGCATCAGAGGTTATTATTCGTATAGTTGCAGAAACATTGCCAATGAAGCACCATGCCATCGCAAGGATTTTAAGAAAAGAAATAAAGAATGGTCTAGATGAAAATGGTATTGAGAGTCCTTTCCCAAAATTAGTCATGTATTCACAACCACAATAGTTTGTTCAAGGAGGAAATATGGAACAGAAAGAGTTTGGTCTAAATGATGTAGTTGAGATGAAAAAAGCCCATCCTTGCGGTACAAATCGCTGGAAAATAATTCGGTTAGGGATGGATATCCGAATTAAATGTGAAGGATGTGAACATAGTGTTCTCATTCCAAGAAGAGAGTTTGCAAGGAAAATGAAAAAAGTTTTAGTAAAGCATGAAGAATAGTACTTTTTATCGGAAAGACAGCAAATAAAGATAGTTGTTGTCTTTTTTGGTTCGAGGAAAAGGAACACTACTTGTCTTTTTCCCTCGTTAAAACTATAATTGTTAAAGGTTTAGAATAATAATGAAATTACTTTCTATTTTGTACGATGGAGATAGATAGTTTATATAAGGGAGTGGCATAATGGCGTTAACTGCTGGAATAGTTGGTTTGCCTAACGTTGGTAAATCTACATTGTTTAATGCAATTACACAAGCAGGTGCAGAATCAGCGAACTATCCGTTCTGTACAATTGATCCAAACGTTGGAATTGTAGAAGTACCAGATCAACGTTTAACAAAATTAACAGAATTAGTACAACCGAAAAAAACAGTACCTACAACTTTTGAATTTACAGATATTGCCGGAATTGTAAAAGGGGCAAGTAAAGGGGAAGGTCTTGGCAATAAGTTTTTATCTCATATTCGTGAAGTAGATGCTATCTGCCAAGTAGTACGTTGTTTTGCAGATGATAACATTACCCATGTATCAGGAAAAGTAGACCCCATTTCTGATATAGAAACAATCAACTTAGAATTAATTCTTGCTGATTTAGAATCAGTAGAGAAAAGAATTGGCCGAGTTGGAAAAATGGCGAAGCAAAAAGATAAAGAAGCTGTTGCTGAATTAGAAGTATTAGAATTACTAAAGGCTGCTTTTGAAGAAGAAAAACCAGCAAGAACGGTTGAGTTTACAGAAGAACAGGCGAAAATTGCTAAAGGACTACATCTTTTAACAATTAAGCCTGTATTATATGTTGCGAATGTAGGCGAGGATGAAATCGCAGATGCAGCGAATAATGAATATGTAAAACGTGTAAAGGATTTTGCTGCAAATGAAGGTGCTGAAGTAATTGTCATCTGTGCGAAAATTGAAGAAGAGATTGCAGAGCTTGAAGGAGAAGAAAAGGAAATGTTCCTGCAAGAGCTTGGAATCGAAGAATCTGGTTTAGATCAGTTAATTCGTGCAGCATACCATCTTCTTGGATTAGCTACTTACTTTACAGCAGGCGTTCAAGAAGTTCGTGCATGGACATTTGTACAAGGGATGAAAGCACCACAATGTGCAGGAATTATTCATTCTGATTTTGAAAGAGGCTTTATCCGTGCGGAAACTGTTTCATATGATGATTTATTAGCAAGTGGCAATATGGTTGCTGCAAAAGAAGCTGGTAAAGTTCGTTTAGAAGGTAAAGAATATATAGTTAGAGACGGCGATATTATCCATTTCCGTTTTAACGTATAAGGAAAAATTAAGGCGCTGTGAATTGTAGCAACAAACTTTACGAAAACAGCCCCATGAATTAGAACAACACGCATAACAAAGATTACTTTAGTACATTTATGGTGCTAATAAATCTTTTAATGCGTGTTTTTTTGTAAATAATAATGTACACTCTTTTTACAATTCTTTAAAACTATCCAAGCATGGCAATGGTAAGCTAGGAATAGCTATAATTAACTTGATAAAAAGGGAGTGGAGTTTTTGAAAATTGCCATTTTCACAGACACTTATTTTCCTCAAGTGAATGGTGTTGCACAGACGTTGAGGAGGCTTAGTAACCATTTGGAAAAAAAGCAAATTTCCTATCAAGTATATTCTCCAGAAAATAAATCTTCTACTACATACCCAAATATCAACCAATTTCCTAGCCTTCCATTTTTTGTTTATCCAGAGTGCCGGACAGTTATTACGAACCCAAGAAAGATAGAAAATAATCTAAAACAGTTTAAACCAGATCTAATTCATCTGGCTACACCTTATATGATGGGACTGTATGGATTATTCGCTGCCAAAAAATTAAACATCCCAGTTGTTTCTTCTTATCACACTAATTTTGATCAATATCTTAAATATTATCATGCTTCCTTACTAGAGCCATTTTTATGGAAATATTTAAAATGGTTCCATCAATCAACAGAAAGAATTTTTGTTCCCAGTAACGAAACCCAAAGAAAATTAGAGTCATTGGATTTTCGAGAATTAAAAGTTTGGGGAAGAGGGATTGATTCTAAACTTTTCACGCCAAACATCGATGCGAAAGAACAAATTAGAAGGAAGTACCATATCAGAGAAAACCATATTTTATTGTATGTAGGGAGATTAGCACCAGAGAAAGATTTGGCTACATTAAATGATATCGTGGATAAATTGCCCTCGAATATAAAGGAATCAGTCCATTGGCTAATAGTTGGAGATGGACCAAATAAGGAGGCTTGGAGAGAAAAGGAAAAGTCACAACAAAATATTACATTGACTGGTTATATAAAAGGGGATGACTTGGCAAGGATATATGCAGGAGCCGACCTTTTCGTTTTCCCATCCTATACAGAAACCTTTGGAAATGTTGTATTAGAAGCAATGGCTTGTGGAACTCCAGTAATTGTTGCTAATGAGGGTGGCGTAAAAGACTTTGTCATAGATCATATCAATGGCAGAATATGCAAAAAACAAAATGCTGAAAGCTTTCTTCAAGCTATTAGCGAATTGTTATTTGATGAAAAGATGAGAGTGAGCATGGGGAGAGAAGCTAGAATCTATGCGTTAACGCAATCATGGGACACAATTTTTGATGGATTGTTATGCGAGTATTGTGAAGTACTTCAAACCCGACAAGGATTAAATAAAAAGTATGCATAAAAGTCTAATTAAACGAAGATAAAATAGTAATAACTTATATTATTTTTAGTACATTGCTATTTGAAACGAAGTATGCTATACTTTTACCTTGTGAGTAATGTATAGTTGCTCCTTGCCCAACTATGGGCCGTCTAGACCAAAAGGAGGTGAAAGTGATGAAAAAGTACGAAATTATGTACATCATCCGTCCAAATATTGAAGATGAGGCTAAGAAAACACTTGTTGAGCGTTTCAACGCTATTCTTACAGATAATGGAGCGGAATTAGCAGAATCAAAAGAGTGGGGTAAACGTCGCCTTGCATATGAAATCAATGATTTCCGCGATGGTTACTATCAATTAGTAAAAGTTAACGCTGCACCAGTAGCGGTTGAAGAATTCTCTCGTTTAGCTAAGATCAACGAAGATATCATTCGCCACATCGTAGTTAAAGATGAAGCAAAATAATATATAAACAATGTTTCACGTGAAACATTTTAGATGGAAGGGAGTTGAAACTGATGATGAATCGGGTAGTTCTTGTTGGCCGTTTAACTAAGGATCCGGAGTTGCGCTATACACCAAGTGGAGTTGCTGTTGCAACGTTCACACTTGCTGTTAACCGTACCTTTACAAATCAGCAAGGTGAAAGAGAAGCAGACTTCATTAACTGTGTTATTTGGAGAAAACCAGCAGAAAACGTTGCTAACTACTTGAAAAAAGGAAGTTTAGCGGGTGTCGATGGTCGTATTCAAACGCGTAGCTATGATGGACAAGACGGAAAACGTGTATATGTAACCGAAGTATTAGCAGAAAGTGTTCAGTTCTTAGAACCTAGAAACAGCTCTGCTAATAATAGAAGTGACAACATGAATTATGGTGCCTCAAGAGAACAAGATAATCCTTTTGGAGGATCAAATAATTATCAGAATCAGCGACCTCAAACAAATAGAAATAATCAGGATTATACGAAAGTGGATGAAGATCCATTTGCAAATAGCGGTCAAATCGATATTTCAGATGATGATTTACCATTCTAATGTAATTTTGATGATCAAAAAAGGAGGTTAATCTCATGGCAATGGGTGGACGCAGAGGTGGCCGTGCTAAACGTCGTAAAGTATGTTACTTTACAGCTAACGGCATCACTAAAATCGATTATAAAGATGTAGATTTACTAAAAAAATTCATCTCAGAACGCGGTAAAATTTTACCTCGTCGTGTAACAGGTACAAGCGCTAAATACCAACGTAAATTAACGATTGCTATTAAACGTGCACGTACTATGGCTTTACTACCATACGTTAGTGGAGAATAATTAGCCTATAAAAAACCCTATTAGACTTTTGTTTAATAGGGTTTTTGTATTATTTCGGGAAAATGAACCACTCTGTCGCATTTTTTTCTGTCCAATACCATACCTAACATATTATTGTAAGAGCTTCTTTTTTGTACTGCTTATGTCCTAAAGATGTCTGCTTTATTTTTATTCTAGTATTTCTTCTGAGTAACTTCGTTGAAGAAGAATCAGAATGATAGTAAAATATTAAGTGATGATGCAAACCCTTTCCCGTTATGTATGTCCTACATCCTCTATTATTTGGATAACCAGAGAGGGATAGACCTTTTTATATTTTAATTTAGTTTAATGGGGTATAATAGTATCAGGTATAAAGAATACATAGCAAGGATTACGTGAAAATCTCACGAGTTTTAGGAGGAGAAAAATTGCCTACTTTTTTAGAGAAAGGATCCATACGGTATCCATTAATATGTTTAATCGGTATTACCATTATCATGCTTGGAATCCTCTCTTTTTATAACTGGGTATTTTCCTTAATTGGGTTAGTCCTTTTAGTTACCCCTTTTTATTTCATCTTACGAATAGAAAGTCGTCAAAGAAAGGAAACGGAAGAGTATATAACGACTCTTTCCTACCGAGTCAAAAAGGTGGGGGAAGAGGCCCTAATGGAAATGCCGATAGGAATCATGCTTATAAATGATGACTATTATATTGAATGGACCAATCCCTTTTTGGCATCTTGTTTTGCAGAGGATACACTTGTTGGAAGGTCATTATATGATGTTTCACCATCGATTATCCCCTTAATTAAACAAGAGGTCGAAACAGAAATCATTACATTGCATGAAAGGAAATTTCGAGTTATTCATAAAGTGGAAGAGCGCCTTTTATATTTTTTTGATGTTACAGAGCAAACGCAAATTGAGAAGCTTTATGAAGATGAACGTACTGCAATTGCGATTATCTTTTTAGATAACTATGATGATTTAACACAAGGGATGGATGACCAGACGAGAAGTAGCATCAATAATACTGTTACTGCCATTTTAAATAAATGGGCTACAGATAATGGAGTATTATTAAAACGAATATCTTCTGATCGCTTCATTGCTATTTTTAATGAACATATTTTACAAAGCTTGGAGAAAGGGAAATTCACCATATTAGATGATGTTAGAGAATTAACAACAAAGCAGAATGTTCCTTTAACACTCAGTATTGGGGTAGGATCAGGCGTATCCTCCTTGCCAGAGCTAGGGAATATTGCGCAATCTAGCCTTGATTTAGCCCTAGGAAGAGGCGGAGATCAGGTTGCAATTAAACAGCCGAATGGTAAAGTGAAATTCTATGGTGGAAAAACTAATCCAGTAGAAAAACGAACAAGAGTTAGAGCCAGAGTTATTTCCCATGCTTTAAAAGAATTAGTCTTAGATAGTGACAAAGTTATTATAATGGGACATAAAAATCCTGACATGGATGCTATTGGCGCAGCAATTGGAATTCATAAAGTTGCTCAAATGAATCAAAAAGATGCATTTATCGTCATTAATTTTCAGGAAATAGATACAGCTGTTAGAAGGCTGCTAGAAGAAATTAAAAAGCAAGAGTCTCTATTTATGAAATTTATTACACCTGATCAAGCTTTAGAGATGGCAACAGGGGATACTTTGCTAGTAGTTGTTGATACACATAAGCCTTCTCTAGTGATTGAAGAGCATTTATTGAATAAAATAGAAGATGTAGTAGTAATTGACCATCATCGACGAGGTGAAGAATTTATTGAGAATCCACTTCTTGTCTATATGGAACCATATGCTTCTTCAACTGCTGAACTTGTTACTGAATTATTAGAATATCAACCAAAAAGTGTTAAAATTGAAATGCTAGAAGCAACAGCTCTGTTAGCAGGAATTATTGTTGATACGAAAAGCTTTACCTTAAGAACAGGAGCTCGAACCTTTGATGCAGCGTCCTATTTAAGAGGACAAGGAGCAGATACAGTTCTTGTTCAGAAGTTTCTCAAAGAGGACATTGAAAACTATGTGAAAAGAGCGAAAATAATTGAAAATGTTCAATTTTATAAAGAGGGTATTGCAATAGCCACTGCCAAAGAAGGCGAAGTAGTGGATAGTGTTCTGATTGCACAAACAGCAGATACTTTATTAACAATGGATGGAATCATTGCCTCGTTTGTAATAGCTCCTAGAGGAGAAACAATGATGGGCATAAGTGCTCGCTCTTTAGGAGAAATCAATGTCCAAATTATTATGGAAAGCTTACATGGTGGAGGCCATTTAACCAATGCAGCTACCCAGCTTTCAAATATGCCAATGGAAGAAGTAGAAGCAAGACTAAAGCTAGCAATAGATGAGTATTTCGAAGGGAGAAGAAAAGAATGAAAGTAATTTTTCTAAAAGATGTAAAAGGTAAAGGGAAAAAAGGCGAAGTGAAAAACGTTGCAGATGGTTATGCACATAACTTTCTTTTAAAACAGGGATTGGCTGTCGAAGCAAATGCATCAGCAGTTAGTACGCTAAATGCTCAAAAGAAAAAAGAAGAGAAACAAGCGATGGAAGAACTAGAAAAAGCAAAAGAATTAAAAGAAAAGCTGGAAAAAGTAACAGTTGAGCTGCATGCCAAATCTGGTGAAGGCGGCAGATTGTTTGGATCTATTACAAGTAAGCAAATTGCTGATGAATTAAATAAAAAACATAAAATTAAAATTGATAAAAGAAAAATTGAATTAAATGATGCTATTCGTTCTCTAGGCGTGACAAAGGTTCCCGTAAAGCTTCACCATGAGGTTTCAGCAACTTTAAATGTACATGTTAAGGAATTAAGCTAATATTGGAAGTTCCATTTATCTCTAAACATGTTAAAATAGAATAAGCTTAAGAAAATGTGATACAGGTTTAGCTGGTCACATTTTTTGTTTGACTGATTTTTAACTAAAAATGTAGATGAATATTAGAGCTTTATAAAAAGATATATCATTTTAATAGGTAATTGGAAAGAAGAGAAAAAGGAACAGCTGTTACAAAAATACCTTTCTTTAGCAGGAAGGAAGCTCTTTTTGTAAAATAGATTGTTGCTTTTTTTAATCTAGGCTATGTTTTTTATCATATCCTCTCATTTTAAGGAGGTTTTATAGATTGAGTGAAGTTTTAAATGATCGAATGCCCCCACAGAATATTGAGGCAGAACAAGCTGTACTCGGGGCCATTTTCCTTGAACCACAAAGTTTAACATTAGCTTCTGAGATCCTTATACCAGAAGATTTTTATAGAGGCGCACATCAAAGAATATATACGACAATGCTGAAATTAAATGACGAAGGAAAAGCAGTCGATTTAATTACAGTGACATCAGAGTTAGCAGCAACCAATAATTTGGAGGATACAGGTGGAGTCAGCTATTTAAGTGAGTTGGCTGCTTCGGTACCTACTGCTGCAAATATAGAATATTATGCAAAAATTGTGGAAGAAAAGTCATTGTTGCGCCGTTTAATTCGAACAGCAACGAATATTGCCCAAGATGGGTATTCACGTGAAGATGAAGTAGAAGCTTTATTAAGTGAAGCAGAAAAGAATATTTTAGAAGTAGCACAGCGGAAAAACGCTGGGGCGTTTCATAATATCAAAGATGTTCTTGTTCGAACATACGATAATATTGAAGAAATGCATAATCGCAAAGGCGATATTACAGGGATAGCAACAGGGTTTGCTGAACTTGATAAAATGACGGCAGGATTTCAGCGAAATGACTTAATTATCGTTGGAGCAAGACCATCTGTTGGTAAAACGGCCTTTGCCTTAAATATCGCTCAGAATGTTGCTGTAAAAACAGGTGAAAATGTAGCCATTTTTAGTTTGGAGATGGGAGCAGAGCAGCTTGTCATGCGTATGCTATGTGCAGAAGGGAATATAGATGCCCAGCGTCTACGTACAGGATCGTTAACAGATGAGGACTGGGGAAAGCTAACGATGGCAATGGGAAGCTTGTCCAATGCAGGTATTTTCATTGATGATACACCAGGGGTAAAGATTACAGATATAAGAGCAAAATGCCGTCGTCTAAAGCAAGAACACGGCTTAGGAATGATATTAATTGATTACTTACAGCTAATCTTGGGAAGTGGCCGTGCTGGTGAAAATAGACAGCAAGAGGTATCGGAAATTTCTCGTTCCTTAAAACAGCTTGCACGTGAACTTCAAGTGCCTGTCATTGCCTTATCTCAGTTATCACGGGGTGTAGAGCAAAGACAAGATAAGCGTCCGATGATGTCCGATATCAGGGAATCAGGAAGTATTGAGCAGGATGCGGATATTGTAGCCTTCTTATATCGTGATGATTACTATGATAAAGAATCAGAAAGCAAGAATATTATCGAAATCATTATTGCGAAACAGCGTAATGGTCCAACTGGAACCGTACAGCTAGCCTTTGTAAAAGAATACAATAAATTCGTTAATCTAGAACGGCGTTTTGAGGATGGCGCGATGCCGACAGGTGCCTAATAAAAAAAGATTAGTAGTTTTAAAGCTACTAATCTTTTTTTATGCTTTTTTTAGATGAATAAATGCATCAATAGGAGCAAATACTACAAAATTAACTATCTTTATTTATCTGTTTTTACGAACATAACTTTAATTGATTAAAAAGATTGTTCGTGTTTTGTTGACTTTTATGTTAAAAAGTTGGTAAAATAGGAATGTTTGATTAAGGATATAATAAAAAGATATAGAAACCTGTGGAGGTGCTCTAGGATATGTCATCAGTAGTGGTGGTAGGAACGCAGTGGGGAGACGAAGGAAAAGGTAAAATTACCGATTTTCTATCTGAAAATGCAGAAGTGATTGCACGTTATCAAGGTGGTAACAATGCAGGACATACAATTAAGTTTAATGGCGAAACGTATAAATTACACTTAATTCCATCTGGGATATTTTATAAAGAAAAAATTAGTGTTGTTGGAAACGGTATGGTAGTGGATCCAAAAGCAATTATTGCGGAGTTAAAGTACTTACATGACCGTAATGTTACAACAGATAACTTACGAATTAGCAATCGTGCGCATGTTATTCTTCCTTATCATCTGAAATTAGATGAAGTAGAAGAAGAAAGCAAAGGTGCTAATAAAATTGGAACAACGAAAAAAGGCATTGGACCAGCTTATATGGATAAAGCTGCACGTATTGGGATCCGTATTGCTGATTTATTAGATAGAGAAGTATTTGAAGAAAAACTTGCAAGAAACTTAGTGGAAAAAAATCGTCTGTTAGAGCGCATCTATGAAACAGAAGGCTTTAAATTAGAGGATATTTTAAATGAATATTATGAATATGGTCAACAAATTAAGCAATATGTTTGTGACACTTCTGTTGTATTAAATGATGCATTAGATGATGGACGCAGAGTTCTTTTTGAAGGTGCTCAAGGGGTAATGCTTGATATTGACCAAGGTACTTATCCATTTGTCACTTCTTCTAATCCAGTAGCTGGAGGTGTAACAATTGGTTCAGGTGTTGGGCCTACTAAAATTAAACATGTTGTAGGTGTATCAAAGGCCTATACATCAAGAGTTGGAGACGGACCTTTCCCAACAGAATTAAATGATGAAATTGGAAACCAAATTAGAGAAGTTGGTCGTGAATATGGAACAACAACTGGTAGACCACGTCGTGTTGGCTGGTTTGATAGTGTAGTAGTTCGACATGCTCGTCGTGTTAGTGGTATTACAGATCTTTCTCTAAATTCCATTGACGTTTTAACAGGAATTGAAACGTTAAAAATTTGTGTTGCTTATAAATACAAAGGGGAAGTAATGGAAGAGTTCCCAGCAAGCCTAAAAGTATTAGCAGAATGTGAGCCAGTATATGAAGAGCTACCAGGCTGGACAGAAGACATTACTAGCTGTAAAACACTAAGCGATCTTCCGGCAAATGCTCGTCATTATTTAGAAAGAGTATCACAGTTAACTGGGATTCCATTATCTATGTTCTCTGTTGGGCCGGATCGTACACAAACAAATATTATACACAGCCCTTGGAGACAAATCTAAACATGAAAACAAAGGTCGTTCTAAATTTTGAACGACCTTTGTTTTTCCAAGTAGATAGATGGGTATGAGAGAATACAGACTACTTTGTTTGAATTAAAGAGACGATTAACTTATTCTTAATGGTTGTTGGCTAGCATTTGAATTTGCGATAATAGTAAGGTTGTGGATTTATAAACAAACGCAAAAAAGTACATTAATCTTAAAAGGAAATGTAGCTTAGAGCAAAATGAAAAAATAATTTTAAAAAAGTTTTAAGAAAAGTATTGCTTTTTATTTTGATAATATGCTAATATAAAAAGCGTCGCAAATGACAAAAACAAAAGAGACAAGCTTATAATAGGAGCCATTAGCTCAGTCGGTAGAGCATCTGACTTTTAATCAGAGGGTCGGAGGTTCGAATCCTCCATGGCTCACCATTTATAGATATCAATCATGGCCCATTGGTCAAGCGGTTAAGACACCGCCCTTTCACGGCGGTAACACGGGTTCGAATCCCGTATGGGTCATAATATCTTTTAGAGATATTATGCAAAAAATGGTCCGGTAGTTCAGTTGGTTAGAATGCCTGCCTGTCACGCAGGAGGTCGCGGGTTCGAGTCCCGTCCGGACCGCCATTTTTTCTTCCTATGCATTTGCATATTTTATATACATTTATCTTATACATAATGAAGACAAGTAAATAACGACCTTTGCTTAAATGTTAGAGCTAAGCATTTGTCACCATAGTTTGGCTCAGTAGCTCAGTCGGTAGAGCAAAGGACTGAAAATCCTTGTGTCGGCGGTTCGATTCCGTCCTGAGCCACCTTGATTTTGTATTCACAACGAATGTTCGTTGTTTTTTTTATGCCCAAATTATTTCCCTGTAAATAAACCGCGAAAGATCCTTTCTATTACAAATCTCTGCATAACATGATAATAATACAACAATTTCATTACAATATAATAGCAAAACATTATTTCCTTTAAATATATGCTAAAGTAAATGTATATGCCTTCTTCGTAATGATCTTTATATATAAAGTGAATTACTAGCAGGGCGGGGAATTATTTTACTGTCTAGTGAAGATTAAGTAGAGGCTATAATAGATAAAAAAAGGACAAGGTAATCCATTCTAGGAAAGGATTTCCTTGCCAAAATTAAGGGAAAATGAAACTCATATATATAGACGATTATCTAGTATAAAAGGTTTCAATAATTTAGCTATCTTCATTTGTATTTTTTTCTTATAGTAAAATGAGACTCTTTCTATTGCTATACTATGAATTGAGGGCATATACAATAGCCTAAAAAGGATGTTTCGATAATGAATGATGCAGGGATATTTCCCATGCATTGGAATGAAGAAGAATAATCGGAAATGGTAACCCTCTCTTATAGAGGGATTTTTTAATCCTCAATGGATGAAAGATTCAGTGGACTTATAGAGAAAGCTTCACTGTCTTTTTTATTTGTGGCTATTTAGAGGATAAAGCAATGATGAGGAAGTAGTCATCAAGCGATCTAAACAAAGAGGATAAAGCTAACGTATCACTAAACTTATAATAGAAAAAAAGTGAATATATAAATTTAAAATGGTAAAGTAGACAGTAGAAGTAAACAATAAAAGTATGGAAGTTACGATAGATAAACTTTGATAGAAGGAGAATACCTGAATGAATAAAAAGATTTTAGTTGTAGATGATGAAAAACCAATTGCAGATATTCTGCAATTTAATTTAAAGAAAGAAGGCTTCGAAGTGTATTGTGCTTATGATGGCAATGAAGCCCTAGAGAAAGTGGAAGAAATCCAGCCAGATTTAGTATTGCTTGATATTATGCTTCCGCAAAGAGATGGCATGGAAGTATGTCGTGAAGTCAGAAAGAAATATGAAATGCCGATCATTATGTTAACGGCAAAGGATTCAGAAATAGATAAGGTTTTAGGGCTAGAATTAGGTGCAGATGACTATGTGACAAAGCCTTTTAGTACAAGAGAGTTAATTGCACGTGTAAAGGCAAATCTTAGACGACATCAGCAAGTTTCATCTGCTGCAGAAGAAGAAAAAGAATCGAATGAAATTGAAGTTGGTTCCCTTATTATTCATCCAGATGCTTACATCGTTTCAAAAAGAGGCGAAATGATCGAGCTAACGCATCGTGAGTTTGAATTACTTTATTATTTAGCAAAACATATAGGACAAGTTATGACTAGAGAGCACTTGCTTCAAACAGTATGGGGCTATGACTACTATGGTGATGTACGAACAGTCGATGTAACGGTAAGAAGATTAAGAGAAAAGATTGAAGATAATCCTAGTCATCCGACTTGGATCGTGACAAGAAGAGGCGTTGGCTACTATTTAAGAAATCCTGAGCAGGAGTAAATTTATTAATGAAAAAAGTAAGTTTTTTTCGTTCTATTCATTTGAAGCTTGTATTAGTTATTGTTTTGCTTATTCTTATTTCTATTCAGATAATTGGGGTTTATTTTGTAAAAACCCTACAAACAACGCTATTAGACAGTTTTAAAATATCGATTCAAGAGAAAGTAAATATTTTATCTATCTATTTAGAAGAGCAGCTCGTAAAGGAACGATTTGTTGAAAACGGTGATTCAACATTAGAGGAAGATATCAAAAGAATTTTAAGTGATAATAATTCATCTGATATTAAAGAAATCAGAGTTGTTAATAGTAATGGCATTATCGTTGGAACCTCTGATCCGGAAAACCAACATTTGGTCGGCCAGAAAATGGTTGATGTTTCGGTAAGGAGAGTTCTCTCAAACTCCTCTCAACCGGATAATCCGATTAAGCAGAAAAACGGTGAGAAAATCTATGAGCTGATTACGCCTATAAAAACAAATGGAGATGAAATAGTCGGAGCCATTTATTTAGAGGGCAAGATTGAGAATGTCTATAAACAAATTGATAAGATCAATCAAATCTTTCAAAAAGGAACGATTATCACTTTATTTGTAACGGCAATATTAGGAGTCTTATTAGCAAGAACGATTACAAAGCCTATTTCAGATATGCAAAAGCATGCCTTTGCTTTATCGAAGGGGAATTTCTCCAGAAAGGTTAAAGTATATGGTTTTGATGAGATTGGACAATTAGCAATCACGTTTAATAATTTAACAAAGAAGCTTCAAGAATCACAGGCAACAACAGAAAGTGAGCGGCGGAAATTATCATCTGTTTTAGCCTATATGACAGATGGAGTAATTGCAACAGATCGAAGAGGGCGAATTATTCTTATAAATGAGCCAGCTGCAAAGATGCTAGATGTTTCACGTGAAACAGTACTCTCGGAGCCAATTATTAATCTCCTTGATCTTAATGGGAAATATACATTTGAGGAGCTATTGGAGGAAAGAGAATCGGTTATTTTGGATTATAGCACTCATTATGAGCCATATATTTTACGGGCTAATTTTTCGGTTATACAAAAAGAGACAGGGTTTGTTAATGGTTTAATTACGGTCCTCCATGATATTACGGAGCAGGAAAAAATTGATATGGAAAGAAAAGAATTTGTAGCGAATGTTTCCCATGAATTGCGTACCCCGTTAACTACGATGCGCAGTTATGTAGAAGCTTTATATGATGGAGCTTGGAAAGATGAAGAATTGGCTCCAAAATTCTTAAATGTCACCCAAAATGAAACCGAGAGAATGATACGCTTAGTAAATGACTTATTGCAGCTTTCTAAATTAGATAGCCGTGATTATCAGTTAAATAAAGAACTTGTTGATTTTATCGTTTTTTATAATCGAATTATTGACCGTTTTGAATTGACGAAACAACAAAATGTTAGCTTCATAAGAAAATTGCCAAAGAAAGCAGCATTTGTGGAAATTGATGAAGATAAATTAACACAAGTACTAGATAATATAATTTCCAATGCAATGAAGTACTCTCCTGAAGGTGGAAACATTACCTTCTCTATTAAGGAACAGGAACAGCAAATAATCGTAAGTGTATCAGATAATGGTGTTGGTATACCGAAAGAAAATATTGATAAAATATTTGATCGTTTCTATCGTGTTGATAAAGCGAGAACACGAAAGCTCGGTGGAACTGGACTTGGCCTTGCAATCGCAAAAGAAATGGTAGAAGCACATGGGGGAAGAATTTGGGCATCCAGTAAAGAAGGCAAAGGAACAAAAATATCTTTCACCCTACCGTATATTCAATCTGAAGAGGATGATTGGGGATGAAATATGAGAGTGTAAAAAGCGGTATTTTAATCTTTCTCGTAGCTTTAAGTGTGTTATTATATTATCTCCTTTGGACAGATCAGGGCGGGGAATTTGATTCAATTGGTAGTGGGTCAACTACTGCTCTGGAGGAATTAGGAGAAACAAAGGAAGTAAGTGAAGTTGTAAAGCCAGACGGAATTTACCAACACATAGATGGGAATCATTATGGTACAATTTCAAGGGAAGAAATAGATTCTATTATCCAGAAGCTTAAAGAATTTGAGTATGCAGATTTTCGTAATATAACTTCAAAAGTGGAAAGTGTAGCAAGCTTTTTAGAAGAGCAGGATAATAGTTTGGAAATAAGATTTCCAGGACAAGTTCCCTTTCGAATTTACAAAGATATTTTAAGAGTAGATCAGGATAATTCCTTTGATTTTGATACGATTTTGTTTTCATATAAGGATGGAAAGGTTTATTTTCTGTCTAAAGAAACGGGGAAAGTATATGAAACATCGGTACGATCGAAATATGTTGAGGAACTGAATCAATTTAAAGATAGTGTCTTTAAGGAAAAAACAGTTTATTCTACCTATTTTTCGTATAAACCAAATGACCAGTATTTAATTTATTTGCCTAGTGAGAAAAGGGAAGTCAATAAATACAAATATTTTACGAGACAAATCGAATCGATCCGATTGAAAAGAGCATTATTTACTAATCCTAGTATCGCCCAAAAAGAAATTTTAACAAATTGGGAAGAGTATACAGACGATTCGGGTTTACTTAGAATATATAAAGATACCCATATTGTCAGCTTCTTTAAACCTTCTGGCATTTCGAACGAAACGATTCAGAAGCATATCATTAATAATAGTATCGATCTAATCAATCAGCGAGGTGGCTGGATTAATGACTATTTATATGTGGGACGAGATGAAGACAGAAAGATAACCTTTCGTTTATACAACACAAATGGAATGCCTGTGTTTAATTTGAAAACAGAACTATCTGATATTCGTTTGTTCTGGGAAAATAATAAGGCGAAGCGCCTATTAACTAGTAATTTAATTATTATTAATACGACTACTCCGTTTGATTTTTCAAAAGAGACGGTTTCATCAGGAGAAGAGGTTTTACAATATCTCCAAAATAATAAAAAGTTAAAGACAGAAAAACTCCAGAATATTGTGATGGGATATGATATGCAGGTCGATTCTCAAAATATCGTTTCCTTAGAACCAACCTGGTTTTACCAATATGATAATAAATGGTATACCTTATATTCGGAAGGAACAGGAGGCAACTTAGATGGACTGGAGTAAGATAAAGACCATATTTATTATTGCCTTCTTAATATTGGATGTATATCTAATTTATGAATATATAAAGATTAAAGAATACCAACGGGCGGATGACTATACAACAGAGCCAACGACCAATACGCTTTCACGGTTAGGAATTAAATATGATAAAGAAAAGCTTCCAGTCAATAACCAAAAGGATCAATATTTATCAGCGAAGTCGAAGAAATTCACGGATGATGAGATCAAAAAGATGGAAAAAGGGCTATTAAGTGGTCAAGAAATTACCGTAAGAGATAGCATATATCTTCAAGCAGTGTTAGTGGAGCCAATTAGTATTAAAGAAGATTTTGACCCAGAGGAGTTAACTGAATTTCTGTTTAATCAAGTGCTTAACGGTTCAGAGTATCGCTTTTGGGAAAAGAGTGGAAATACCATTACGTATTATCAACAGCATGCTGGAAAGACATTATATCGAAATCCAAAGGGTGAAATTACCTTTAATGTAAATGAAGAGAACAAAATCGTTTCCTATAACCAGACGTATTTGGAAAAAATTCAAGAAATGGATGAAAAGGAAAACATTATTCAGCCGTTGGATGTTATTCTGAACTTATTTACAAATAACTTCATAGAAAGTGATTCGTATGTAAGCTATGTAGAATTAGGCTATTATACACAGCTTGATACATCTGCACAATTGCTTGCTCCAACTTGGAAAGTAACAGTGGATGAAGAAGACTTTTATGTAAATGCTTTGGACGGGGCAGTTATTCAACCAGAAACAGAGGAAATGAAATTGGAGTGAGAGAAAAATGCGGTTTAGTGTTCTCGCAAGTGGCAGTACAGGAAATGCCATCTTTGTTGAAACAGAAGATCATTCCTTTTTAGTTGATGCTGGATTAAGCGGAAAGCAAATGGAAGGCTTATTTCAAGGCATTGAACGGAAAATGAGTGATTTAAAAGGGATATTAGTGACACATGAGCATAGTGACCATATTAAAGGGGTAGGAATTGTTGCAAGAAAATATAAATTACCTATCTATGCAAATGAAAAAACGTGGAAAGCAATGGATCCCTTAATCGGCGAAATTCCCACAGAGCAGAAATTTCAATTTGATATGGAAACCGTTAAGACATTTGGCAATTTATCCATTGAATCCTTTGGCGTATCCCATGATGCGGCAGAGCCAATGTTTTATGTATTCCATGAAGGAGAGAAAAAGCTCGTACTAATCACAGATACAGGTTATGTTAGTGATCGAATGAAAGGAATCATTTCCAATGCAGATTCCTATGTGTTTGAAAGCAACCATGATGTGCAGATGCTGAGGATGGGAAAATATCCATGGAATATTAAAAGACGTATTTTAAGCGATGTAGGGCATGTCTGTAATGAAGATGCAGCAATTGCAATGAGCGAGGTAATTGGAGATCGCACAAAGCATATTTATCTTGCTCACCTAAGCTTAGATAATAATATGAAGGATTTAGCAAGAATGTCAGTTGGACAGACATTGGAAAGCCGTGGAGTCGGGTTAGGGGAACAGGTTACTTTATTTGATACAGATCCTAGAATACCGACAAAAATGATGGCAATATAAGTGGATAAAAAAAGCGGATACTTGGTTATTCGCTTTTTTTTTTGGAAAAATGGAAGTATGCTATCAATGCTTTTGGGTATCATATGGTGAAAACATCTCTAAGTAGTTCGTTTGTTTTTTTAAAAAAAAGGAAAAATAATAAAGAATATGTTAGAAAGTATTTAGATAATGTCTGTAGAAAGGAATGAAGCTCGTGGATTACGATTATGGGAATCAGGGAGATGGGCAGAAGAAAAGGTCACGAAAAGGATATTTCTTCTCTGGATTTATTGGTGCAATTATTGGTGCAGTACTTGTTTTATTAATTAGCCCACGGTTAACAGATTTAGCGATTCTTCCGAATAAGGAAGAAAGCGGCAGTGTGATAAGCAATTCGGAAGGGGTAAAAACGCAGAATGTCTCATTGAATGTCGAAACAGATGTCACAAAGGCAGTTGATAAAGCAGCTGATTCAGTTGTTGGAATTACCAATCTGCAGTCCTCTAATTTCTGGGCAGATGAAACGACGGCAGAAGAGGCTGGTACAGGTTCAGGTGTTATATATAAAAAAAGTGATGGCAAGGCATATATTGTTACAAATAATCATGTCGTGCAAGGTGCGACAGAGCTAGAGGTTACTTTATCAAACGGAAAGAAAATTAGTGCGGAACTAATTGGTGCTGATATTTGGACAGATTTAGCAGTAGTCGAAGTAGATGCAAGCGAAATAACAAAGATAGCGGAATTTGGTAATTCAGATACGCTGAAAGCAGGTGAACCTGTCATTGCAATTGGTAATCCATTAGGGTTAACATTTTCTGGATCGGTTACACAAGGAATTGTTTCCGGATTAGAAAGAACGATTCCAGTTGATATTAATGAGGACGGGACACCAGATTGGCAATCAGAGGTTATTCAAACAGATGCCGCCATTAACCCAGGAAATAGTGGTGGAGCCCTTGTTAATATTGAAGGTCAGCTTATCGGTATCAATAGTATGAAAATTGCCGAATCTGCTGTTGAAGGGATTGGGCTTGCGATACCAATTAATTCAGCTATACCAATTATTGAAGATTTAGAAGAACATGGAGAAGTACAAAGACCCTACATGGGAGTAGAGTTGCAATCTGTTAGCGATATTCCGGGCTACTATCAGCAGGAAGCATTAAAGTTACCAGAGGATATCACTACAGGTGTAGCAATTAAAGATGTTTCACCAAATTCACCAGCTCAAAAAGCAGGATTAAAAGAGCTAGATGTTATTGTGGAACTAGATGGCAAAGAAATAGTGGACTTAATTGATTTAAGAAAGCATTTATATAATGAAAAGAAAATTGGCGATTCCATGGAAGTAAAATATTATCGCAATGGAAAGTTAGAAACAGCAGAGCTAACGTTATCGGAAGATCAAATGTAAAAAAGAAAAGTAGAGCAAAACTGACAAAAGTTTTGCTCTACTTTTTTATTAAAAGAGAATAAGGAGAAATATTTTTTTCCAAAAATAATGAAGTTGTTTGTGGATAAGGTCTTATCGTGAAAAGTAAATGAATTTTGTTAGAGTGGTTGCAGTTTTTGGGTAGAATGATAAGATGGAATGTGGATAACTAATAATTGGATTAGAAAAAATGATTATCCACAATTATTTTTAGAAAAATGAAAAAAGCAATCGCTAAAAGGAGAAGGAAAAATGATTTATAGTTGTGCTGAACACGTTGATATAGCAATAGATTCTGTAGTAAATGAGTTTGAAACATTTCCGATTTTGGAACAAATTTCAGATAAAGAAAAGTTATCAACAACCTGTGAATATTGTAAAAATAACGCCATATATATGGTGGCGAACAAGTGATTCCATACTATATGTGGATTAAAAATGTGGATATGTGGATAACTTATGTGGATATCTTGTTTGTAAAGTGAGGAAAGCATGTGAATATCTCAATTGTTACAGTTGGAAAATTAAAAGAAAAATACTTAAAGCTTGGAATCGAAGAATATACAAAAAGACTTTCAAGCTATTCTAAAATAGAAATCATTGAAGTTCCAGACGAAAAAGCACCAGAAATCTTAAGTGATGCAGAAATGCTGCAAGTAAAGAAAAAAGAAGGCGAACGAATCCTTACCAAAGTCCCAGCTGATGCACATGTTATCGCACTAGCTATAGAAGGTAAGCAAAAGTCTTCAGAAGAGCTAGCCGATACCATTGATAAGCTAGGGACATATGGAAAAAGCAAGGTTACTTTTATTATTGGTGGATCTTTAGGGCTTAGTGATGAGGTGCTAAAGAGAGCAGATGATAAGCTTTCGTTTAGTAAGATGACGTTTCCTCATCAGTTGATGCGGTTGATTTTGGTGGAGCAGGTTTATCGGGCTTTTCGGATTAATAGGGGTGAACCGTATCACAAGTAAATGAGGTTTTTTACTATCAATTAATTTTAAATATATAAATAGGCAAATAGGTTATTAAAGAGACGGCACATATCTCCCCCTTTGGTAGGTTTTGAAATATAAGCCCCATTCTCATTTGTATAAAAATTTATAAACTATAGATTTAAGGAGTCGAGATGCTCGTTCGTCTTTTCAATTATCATTCACACATAAGCAGGAAAAGTTATTTAGTACTCCTGAAAGATTTAAAAAAAATTAACGTATCTTAATTAATAAAAGAGATTTTTTTCAGTAAAGAATTAAGAGGGGATATTATGAGAGAATTTTTAAAAAACCTCATGAATAAGAAGCCTATTGTATATGGGGGTTGGTTTTTGAGTTTAATCCCACTCTATGCAGTCGCATTTACTCTTCTACCTGAGTCAAGCTTGCAACTAAATAATCATGAGGCAGGATTTTTCAGTTATTTTTATTTTAGTATTATAACAATTACTACTCTAGGCTATGGTGATATTACACCTGTTGGAAATTTAGGCCAATTACTTACTGCCTCTGAATCTCTGTTAGGAATCATTTTAATAGGTCTTTTTCTAAATTCTTTATCTCATCAGCATGGAATTGAAGTTCAGGAAAATGAAAAACAGATACAACAAAAAAGAGATGAAGAGCGAGCAATAGAGAGGTTCTCAGCTTTTAATCAACTAATTGAATTAAATATAAAAAGATACAAAATGTATTTATTTACAGTAACTACGCCTATAAATGAAAGAAATCCTGGCACTACCTTTAATGAAAGTTTCAAATTTAATGACATGAGAGATCTATTTAAATCAACAGCTAGGCTCTCTGATCATCATTTTACTCCAGCCATAGAATACTACTTTAAAAGTCTAAAAGAGTTAGTAGATTCTCTTGAAGAATTAGTAAAGTTAGGTTACGTACAGAGTTGGCCAGAAATTGAAAGTTTGTGCATTAAGTTTATAGAAGACTCCAAGGAATTAGATTTCAGTGACTATATATTAAATCAACCAAATGTGAAAATTGGCGAACAAAACGCTACTGAATTTGATGAGGAAATGATAAAAAATCATAAAGGAGAAGTTCAGTTTCGTTCGAGTAATGCTATAAACGCTTATGTTGCTCTTTATCACCTTATCCAAAAAAGTTATGGATTTATAAGAACGTACAGGAGAATGGCTTTAGAAATAATAAAAACAAAGCAGAGTGCCGGACAATAATTTAAAACTGTCGACTAAATTTAATGACTAAGAAGTATGGCAGACAAAACGTGTACCATGAGCTTTTGAAATGCTTAATTCTAAATTTCGAAAATCTTGAATTAAACAACCTTACTCATACTTTTTACATCGCCTGTACCCATCCATAAATAGCATACGACTGAATATTGCTTTAACTATTATCAAAGGATTTGAAACGATGGAGGAGAAGTTTTTTTCTAAGGGGGATATGCATGAACAGGTTAGATTTGTATAAGAAGCCCATTTTAGTACGTACTTTTATTACAAATGATGGCGAGAACCATGACGAAGAATATGAAAGGTATTCATCTACAAAAAAAGATGTCGAAATAAATATAGAGAAATATAAAAAGGATTCTGAGTTTTACAAGATTGTCAAAGAAATGATTTTTGACGTTGATCAAGACGACAGACCGCTACTTCACATTATCTGTTATACATTTAATGGCTCTTATAACAGTCTTGAGATGGTAGCTTTATTGCAAACATCCGTTGAAGCGTCGCAAGATGAATTAGACAAAGCAATACTTCATGAATTGGCTATGTCAGTTATTTACAATATACCTGTTTTCCTTAATCACGATAAATTGGAAGAGAGCCTTAGCGGCTATTATAACCAATTATATGAACATGGTTTTGAGTTAATAAATGAAAATAATGAAGTGAAAAAATACAAACTTGCAGATACTTTAATTCCAGATTTTGAAAAACAAAAAGGTGAGTTGAAAGGAGAGAAAACACCAAGAATTTATTCATTCAGTGAAGTAAATTATTATAAGAATAAATTAATGGAAAAACTAAAAAAACTGGATAATGCTCAATATGTAATAAATAATTTAAAAGATGGAATTAATGAGTTATCAGAAGGGTTAAATAGTTTTTCGAGAAATGAGAATAGACTTCAAGAAATATTAACGACTTATCCAATTTTATTTGGAACAGAATATATTGAGGTATTAGATAAGCATAGTTTTGGTTCTGAATACGAAGCTGACTATGTTTTGAAAAGATATAACGGACTTTATGATGTTGTTGAAATTGAAGCTAGTACTTTAAATGTTTATACTAAACAAGGCAATCCAGCCAGTACGTTGGTACATGCAGAACAACAAATAATGGACTGGTTAGAGTGGATTGAACATAATAACTCATATGCACGTGAAAAAATTCAAGAATTATATTCACCAAAAGGCTATGTGGTAATTGGAAGATCTAATACTTTGACACTAGAAACAAAAGAAAAACTTAGAAGAAGAAATTTAGTTTTTAGAGATAAAATTGAAGTAATTACCTATGATGATTTATTAGAAAATGCTAAATCATTATTAAATTTACTTACTGGTAATAAGTTAGAGGGTGATTAACTTTTATTAGTATTCTTTGTCAATGTAACTAGACAAATCGGATTAGTATAGGTGACTCAAAAATATTTTACTAATCGAAAGATTTTCTTGGGATGTGCCCCAACTTCTCGGCCACTTTTGACACAAAGGGAGATGGCTGAATCAAGGAAGGCAGCCTTCTCACGTTGACGATTAACTTACCAAAGGTATTCGAAACATTAATGAAGAAGAATCTCTGATCCATCTTTGTCTACTAAAGTAACTTGCTGAACAAAGTGTAAATTAGTATGCATTATTTGATGTTTTAAATATATTAAAGATGAAATTAAACCTCATTTAGATACACCACGGTGAACCGTATCACAAATAGTGGTAAAATAGAGAGTGGAAATTGTACTTGATAATCAGTGGTTAGATAAGTTATTTACTAACATAAAATGAGGAATAAGAGAAGATTAAAAATTGAAAAAGCCTCTGGTATACACCAAAGGCTTTTATCATCTTTTAAGTTAGTTTATTGCATTAACGAGTGCTTTTCCAAATTCTTCAGCGCCATCTGGGCCGTCACCTGTGATAATGTCACTATGTGCAATAACATGTTTCTCAACATACTTTACATTATTTGCTTTCAGTTGGTCTTTTTGTACGTCAACAGGGTAGCAAGTTGCTTCTCTACCTTCAAGTAAGCCAGTTTGCACGACAGAAACTGAACCAGCACAAATTCCAGTAACAAGAATTTTATCATTATGTGCTTTCTTTAAATACGTGGATAATTCTCCATTATTCCAGAGATGATCATTTGTGCCAGAACCACCAATAACAGAAATAACGTCAAAATCGGTTGCTGTAGTATCGGTAAAGACCTTTTCGGATATTGCCTTACCTTCAAAATCGCCAATAATTTCGCCAGTTTTTGTGCTTGCAATTGTTACTTCTATTCCTGCTTTTTCAAGTGCCTCTTTTGGTTTAAATAATTCATCTTCATTAAATCTTTCGGGTGGTATAATTAAAAGTGCTTTTTTACTCATAATTGTTATTCCTCCTAAAATAGTTTGTCTTAACTCACAAATATATATTACAACCTGTTTGTTATTCTGGGAAGAATGCACTTTTTTGTAACAGGGTAACCTTAAAGTAACAATTGAAAGCGGAGGCAGAAAATATGTCGGATACACTTAGAGATGAAATTAAAGAGAAGATAATAAATGGTGATTACAACTGTGAAAAAGAACTTACTTTATCGATTATCAGTGGTAAGTGGAAAGTTGTGATTTTATGGCATTTAGGTGTTGAAGGTCCGCACCGCTTTAGTGAATTACAAAGATTATTTCCAAAAATATCCCATAAAATTTTAACGAATCAATTAAAGGAATTGGTGGAAGACGGCATTGTTCATCGAGAGGTTTATCCAGAAGTTCCGCCTAAAGTGGAATACTCAATGACTGGATTGGGTATGACGTTACTTCCAATTGTGGAAATGATGTATGATTGGGGGAAAAAACGAATAGAAGAAATCAAAAGAGAAATAGGGGAATCAAATTAAAAGTAATAGAGTGTTTAATTAAAAATGTAATGGTATAAAGGAGTTACTAAACACTTCCGATGATTTGATTTTGGAAAATTTATTGAGAACAATAATATGAAAAAGTGATGAAGTAAGGAATCAGAGGACTATTATGGTCTCCTTTTATTTTTACGGAAATTAGGTATGAACATATATATTACCAGTGAAATTTAGTTGAACCTTACCATAAATAAATGAGGTTTTTGAATTACTTTTTAAACTCTATTTGGATTTGTCGGTTGGATTTCTATTAAAGAAAAGATAAACTCCTTTTTATAAGGTAAGAGTGGTAAAAAGGACAAGTGCACCATCCAGTAATCTTCTAAATTTCTGGATGGTGCACTTGTTGTTATAAAGATGATATACTAATTTCAAAAGTACTAGGAGGTGTCTGTGGTGAAATGGGAACAAGTTCGTGAACAATATCCGGAGCAATGGGTTCTTGTCGAAGCTATCTCCGCCTACTCAAAAAATTCAATACGTTATTTTGATGAATTATCAGTCATTTCTTACTTCTCCGATTCAACTCAAGCATGGAAAGAATATAAAAAACTCCATTTAGCTGAACCTACCCGTGAATACTATATTTTTCATACTGACCACAAAACGATTGAAGTTAAAGAAGAAAAATTTATTGGAGTAAGGAGACGACTTCAATGAAGATTGAAATGCGTGAAGGGTTACCTCTAGTCTCCGTTCTGCTCTCTTATAATGGAAAGACAATGCAATTAAATGATGTTCTTTTAGATACTGGATGTTCCACAACTATTTCCGATACTGATGAAGTAGAAGCAATTGATCTAATTATTGACCGAGCTAATGGCAGACCAAGAAGGATGTATGGAGTTGGAGGAGAAAGTGAACTCTGCTATGAACAAATTGTATCTGATTTAATAATCAATCATCATTTGTTCGATGCCTTTCAATTACAGTTAGGAATAACCAAAGAAACCTATGGATTTAACGGCATTCTTGGAATAGATTTTATGATTGAATCTGGTACGATAATAGATTTAAAGGAGATGATAGTGAAGTAAACAATTTGTATCTCCGCTAGATGATTCACTTGGAATCAATCCTCTTAACCCCTGAAGTGCTTGGATAATAGGGGCATGTACTCCTTCTGTCTAACACCGCTTCTCTCGCAGAAGTCTCATGCCTTCCACTTCAATCAACAAAAAGTTATGTTCACAGTGACTCCCCGGAATTTGTCGAATATGGATAGAGAGTGTAACTATGTGAATTTGCTAAAATGAAATAGCAGATAACTTATTCTAAAATGTCTATTCGAAAAGTTGCTTTTTGTAAAATCAGAGAAAAGAAAAAACAATCCTGTATGTTTTTTACAGTCGCTATATTTATTAAATAATTTGTACGTTATGGACTGTGTAACATTTATGTGAAACAAGATTTTCTGGGGAATCACTGTGAACTGAGAAATCCAGCCCTACTTAAATTTGATTAGCTTATATAAACTAAAAGGTTTGGCGTGCCAAGCCTTTTTTGAATTCTTTAAACCAAAGGAGACCAACTTAAGTTGTCTTTGAAATAAAAAATAAATGTAAACCTATTTTTATTTTTAGTTGACAATTAATATGATATTGAATATTATCATAGTTGAATTAATTACATATATTCTGAGGAGAATGTGAAAATGAAAATTAAAGAAATTACCTTTGTAGCACTGTTTGCTGCTGTCATGGGTGCTCTTGGTCTCGTTCCGCCTATTATTCTTTCGTTTACACCGGTACCTATTACATTGCAAACATTAGGTGTTCTTCTTGCAGGGGGAGTATTAGGTGCAAGGTTAGGAGCAATAAGCCAGCTTGTCTTCTTACTGCTAGTTGCCGTTGGAGTACCTCTTCTATCGGGTGGTCGAGGCGGATTAAGTGTATTTGTGGGACCGAATGTTGGTTATTTAATTTCTTGGCCAATAACAGCATTCGTTATTGGATTTTTATTATCACGTATAGCAAATTTAAAACTACATCATGTGTTATTTATTAATCTGACAGTTGGAATCTTGCTAATCTATTTAATTGGTATCCCTACACAAGCATTGATTATGCATATTTCCCTATTAAAAGCTGTAAAAGTTAGTTTGGTTTACTTTCCTGGGGATGTATTAAAAGCTGTACTAGCTTCGATTTTAGTCTACAGATTAAGAAAGCACCTAGTTTTTTCAAGATCTCTAGCATCGAATTACTCGGATGACATAACTAAACATATGTAAATACTAAAGAGATACTCTTGATATGTATTTTCTATAGAGGTGATAAAAATGGGCAATATAACGGAAACATATGAAAATTTAGCGGAAATTTTTCCGAATAAAATAGCAATCCATACAAATCATCAACAAATCAATTATCAAAAATGGAGTGAATTAGTCAATCAAACGGCAAATTGGCTGCACTCACTGCATTCAGAAAATAAAACAATAGGAATTCTTCTGCCTAATGGGATCCCTTTCCTGCAACTCTTTGCAGGTGCATCCAAGGCTGGTTGGATTGCGGTACCTTATGATGTGAAATGGACGAAAATTGAATTAGAAAAGAGAGTAAAACTTTCTAATCCTTTAATGATTGTCACAACACGAGAAATTTACTATCAATTTAAACAAAAAATTCCGAATTTAATGAATTTAGAGGACGCTTTACTGGAAATCTCTCGGTTTGAATGGAACATAAATAGGTATACCCAAGAAAATTTGCCTTTTTATATTGGTTTCACCTCTGGCACAACTGGAAACCCAAAAGCATTTGTTCGTTCCCAGGATTCATGGATTGCGAGCATTGATTGCAACCGTTTTGATTTAGAAATAAATGAATCGGATCATATTTTAATTCCAGGGGCATTAATGCATTCTCACTTTCTTTATGGAGCTATTAGCACTTTGTATTTAGGAGGAACTGTCTATTTATTAGACAAATTTTCTCCTATTGAAGGTCAATCATGGATAGAATCTTATCCCATTACAACGATGTATGTCGTTCCAACAATGATAGAAGCATTTCTGAAACAAGGAATTCAAATCAATAAGTCTATAAAAATCCTTTCATCGGGTGCAAAGTGGTCTGAAAGATTAAAATTAGAGATCTATCATATCTTTCCAAAAATAATCATGTATGAGTTCTATGGAGCTAGTGAATTGAGTTTCATTACTGTAATTTCTAATCGAGATGGTATGAACAAGGCAGCAACCGTTGGGAAGCCTTGTTACGGCGTAAGGGTACAAATAAGGCTGCAAGATCAGATTTTAGCAAAACCCAATGAGATTGGAACGATCTATGTAAGAAGTGGACTTATAATAAATGGATACATTGATCATGATGGAAGGACCGTTCATTCGATTCAGGATAAAGAGGGGTGGGCTACGGTCCATGATAGGGGTTATTTTGATGAAGATGGCTATTTATATATTACAGGCCGTGAGCAAAATATGATTTTATATGGAGGAATCAATATTTTTCCTGAAGAAATAGAGGGAGTTATTTCCTTGCATCCGGATGTGGAGGAAGTTGCGGTAATCGGTCTGACAGATTCGTATTGGGGTCAGGTGGTGGCTGCGGTAGTAAAAGGGGAGGGTTGCCCATTAGAGTTAAAAAGATTTTGTAAAAAGTATTTGTCTATTTATAAAATTCCTCGTAAATGGTATTTTCTATCTGAATTGCCCTATACAACGAGTGGAAAGATTGCTCGTGCTGAACTAATAAAACAAATAGAAAGCAAGGTGACCAGTGATTAAAAGAGCAGTAATTGTCCAGGCAAAGCGTACACCAATCGGAAAAATGAGTGGGATTTTACGGGATATTCAGCCACATGAGCTTGTAGTTCCGCTTCTTCAGCATTTAGTGAATGGATTAGAAGAAAAGATTGATGACATCATTTTGGGGAATGTTGTTGGTCCAGGTGGAAACATTGCCCGTTATGCTGCCTTAGAAACAGGATTACCTCTTTCTATAACTGGACTTACAATTGACCGTCAATGCAGTGCAGGGTTAGAAGCGATCCGAATGGCATGTTACTATATTCAAGGTGACGCTGGAAGTTGTTACATTGCCGGTGGTGTAGAAAGTACGAGCACCTCTCCCTTTTCGTCAAGAGCGAGATTTTCTCCTGAAAAAATTGGCGACCCAGATATGGGCGTAGCTGCAGAATATGTGGCAGAAAAATATGCTATTTCAAAAGAAATGCAAGATGAATATGCACTTCTAAGTTACAAGCGTAGCTGGCTGGCGTATGAAAAAGGATATTTTACTCAGGAGATCATTCCGATTGGAGAATACCATCAGGATGAAGAGCTATTTAGAAAAAGAAATATGGAGGTACTATTAAAAAGAGCTAGGCCCATATTTAATAGTACCGGTACGGTTACAGCAGCGAACAGTTGCGGTATTCATGACGGGGCTTCAGCTGTTCTTGTTATGGAAGAAAATTTAGCATTAAAAAATGGTTTCCAACCTATCTTGCGATTTTTGGATAGTGAAATCTCAGGTGTACATCCCAATTATCCCGGAGCAGCCCCCATCCCGGCTATTCAAGCCTTATTAAAAAGAAACCGGCTTACTATTGCGGATATTAACTTAATTGAAATAAACGAAGCTTTCTCTTCAAAAATAGTTGCCTGTATGAACGAACTATCTATTTCATGTGATCAAATAAATGTTTCCGGAGGAGCTTTAACGTTAGGACATCCTTATGGAGCGTCAGGAAGTATTTTAATCACGAGGCTTTTCTACGCAGTACAAAGGCGAAAGAATGTCAAATATGTACTAGCGGCAATAGGCAGCGGTGGAGGAATCGGAGTAGCAGTCCTATTCGAGGTGGCAATATGAAAACGAAGGAGTATGAAATCATTTTTACTCAAGAAGATGTACTGCAATTTGTTCAATTGATTGGTGATCAAAATTCTACTTATCAAAGTGCTGAAGGAGAAAAAGGCGAAAGCATTCCTCTTCCTCCAACCATGCCAATGATTGCTTATAAATGGTTTGAATCTCCATGGGAGCTGCAAAAGCCTATTATTCATCGAAGACAGAAATGTTTCCAACATCAAAGAATGTATACAAATGAGATTTATAGAGCGATAGTGGAAGTCACAAATCCATTTCAACGTCAAAAGCTTACTTTTATTAAACAAACTCTCCATTTATATAATAAGGATGGACAACTTTGTTTTGAGGGAATATCGGATTTGATTGTGGGAGGTTTGAAATGAAGCGGCTTGCCTTTAAAATTACCGAAGAAGAGGTTGAACAGTATGCGGTAGTTTCAGGTGATAATAATCCCATTCATTTAGATATAGAAACAGCGAAACAACAAGGACTTTCTAATAAAATTGTCCATGGAATGTTAGTAGCGGCCCAAGTGTTAAGGATGATTTCGAGCGAAATTCTCACTCCTCAAGAATGGGTGTGCCAGCATGAATTTACATTTACTTCACCAGTTTATTTGGAAGATCAAATAACTCTAACTATCAAACAAATAGAGCATAAAATCAGAGTAGAAGGAAAATGCGGGGAAAAAGTAGTCATAAAAGGATGGTTGATTGTAACCAGATAAAACTGTTCACAGTGACTCCTCGGAATTTGTCGAATATGGATAGAGAGTGTAACTACATGAATTTGCTAAATGAAATAGCAGCTAACTTATTCTAAAATGTCTATTCGGAAAATAGTTTTTTGTAAAATCTGAGAAAAGAAACAATCCTAAATAGGCGTTTTTACAGTCGCTATATTTATTAAACAATAATCGCAAACTTATACGTTATGGACTGTGTAACATTTATGTGAAACAAGATTTTGGGGGGAGTCACTGTGGCAAAGATTACTATAGTGTGTCCTTACCTTTTTTTAAACGTTTCCATATCAAGGGCACTAAATTAATGAAAATAATGTACACAAATACTAGGATTATATAAATCCAAAATAAGAGGGTGATGGTGTCTTGCCATTTATTTAACTCTAATTGAGTAACTGTTATAACTAGTATTAAGAACACAACTGCTAATCCTATTAATATCCCCATAACAGTGTAGCGTAGTTTTTTAAATGTCATGTTGTCAATCCTTTCATTAAACATGAGACACATATTCTCCGTAATAACTCCTGTACTTGCAGTAAATTCTCTTTATTTTCCATAAAAATCCTCATAAGTATATACTGAATTCGATAGCCTCAGTATTTAACTGAGGAATTGGCAGCACTTGAACTGTAAGGCAATGTTACAGAAAAGAGTCGAGCTAAACGAACAAACGGCACTAAAATTTTCTTCATAAACTCCTCCTTTTTCAATTATTTTAAGTGGAGGTTGTTATGAAGGGGTATTTTTTATGTAACCACTTACATTTCTATGTTATCATAGGAAAATATTATTTCAATAAAAGATACCGAATAATGGGCCAGTTTCTAAACGTAATCGCATAAACAAATGGATATTCGATAGCCAAATCCCCGTCTTTTGATAAGTTTTATTTTATTATGGTTTTCCTCCATGATGCCATTCTTCAGGGGGAGAACGCCAACACCCTCCCCTGAAGAATACCTTCACAAAGTTATATTCGCATTGACTCTTCGGATTTTGTTGAAGATTGACAAAGAGTGTAACTACAAGAATTTGCTAAATGAAATAGCAGCTAATTGATTCAAAATGTCTATTCGAAAAGTAGTTTTTTGAAAAATCTGAGAAAATAAAAACCAATCCTAAATAGGCTTTTTAACAGTCAGCTTTATTTATTAAACAATATTCGGAGCGGTCTATGATATGAATGTACAACATTTATGTGAAACAAAATCTTCCGTAGAATCACTGACTGAGAATCATCCCTAAAAAAATAAATTTTAACCAATAAAAGAGGAGTCTGAAACGTCTTGTATGTGAAAGGAGGCTTAAGTAAAATGGGTCAAACGAGTCTGCATCAATCAGATACATCCATAGATAACATCGAAGAGTTTAAGAAATTGTTCAGTGAATATAAGAAGCATGTGTTTGCAATTGCACTTTCTATACTAAGAGACTTTGAATTGTCTGAAGATGTGTTACAGGAAGTGTATATTAAACTTTTTCAGCATATGAAACATAATGAGATAACAAATGTTAAAGCGTGGCTTACTAGCGTATCTCGATACACAGCATTAGATCTGTATCGAAAGAAAAAGCGTGAACTAACAGGTTTTGACAATGATTATTTTGAACATGTGCAATATCTTTCGGGAGATCCTTTAGAAAAAATGATTTTATCAAAATACTTGGAATTGCTTGATTGCGAGGAAAGGCAGATTGTCATCTTGAAGGACATCTCGGGTATGAAGCACAGAGAAATCGCCAAAATCGTTGAAATGCCTTTGGGAACTGTACTTTGGAAGTATAGTTTAGCTCTAAAAAAACTTAGAAAAGGTATAGAGTAAGGAGGATTTCTGATGAAGAAAGATAAAATATTGAAGCATTTGGACAATGCTATTGAAAAACAAGTGCCAGATGTTTGGGATGAAATAGAGACTCAGATACATAAAGCGGAAAAACTAGGCAATGGAGAAAAGGTTGTTAGACTAAGTAATGTTAGTACCCAAAACAAAAAAGTAACTCTTTATAAAAGAATTTCATTAGCTGCAGTAGTTGGCTTAATTGTTGCTATTATGTTCACTTTTACTCCTGTTTTAGCAACTATTCAAGAGGTATATGATAAAATCTTTTCGAGTAAGCATATTGATGATACCGGTGTAAGAACGGCAATTAATCTAGGGAATGGTCAAGCTGTTGATCAAACATTTTATGATGAAAAATATGATATAACCGTGCATTTTGAGAGTGTAATGACGGATGATAAGGAGACAAAACTTCTATTGACCTATCAAAGTGATAATACAGATTTAAAAAACTTTTATATTGATTTGTTTGAGGGTGAAAGTTCGATCAACCTGATAGTCGGAAATCAACAAAAGAAATTAGGTTCTGTAGGTTGGGGAAGTAGATATTACGATAGTAAAGAAAACAAGGTGGCTGAAGCCCTATCTTTTGCTTCAATAAAAGAATATGAAGGACAGGACATTCGTTTAGAAATTGAAAACTTGACAATATATGATGATAAAAACGGGCCTAGTATGGTTCAAACAATTTGGCCTATTGATTTTAAGCTTGCTAAATCAGCCATCTCAGATAGAGAAACTGTAGAAGTAAATAAAGAATTCACTTTTAGACAAGAAACATACAAGATTAAGCAGATAGAATTTTCGCAGCTAGAAACAAGAGTGGTCGTTACTATACCACCTAGTCCGAATGCCGTGCAGAACATGGATGGAATACAAACCAGAGTAATGAGTAAATTGGAACATAAATTTCTTGATGCAAGAAAAATAGATAAGGAATATGGTTATATCGTTGATGAAAAAAAATCGGGTGTATTTTTGAAATCAGCTGGTGAACGAGTTGATCCAATTTTTAGTAAGGGTGAAGTAGAAGGTGCAGAAGATGAGTACATTATGATTTTTGCTCCGGTTAAAAATCGACAAGACTGTATTCTTGAAATCGGTGACGATATTAAAATACCACTCATTGGTAGTGGAACTGCAACTTTAGAAAAACAATCGGAAGATAGTGAAAAACAAATTATAGACGAAGTGTTAGCTGAAAATGGATATATAGCAGAACCACTTTCACATGATGAAATGAAAGAAATAGATTTATATCTTAAAAAATATCAATCCGAATTTTCAATCGACAGAACAGTAATAGGAAAATTGAAAAATCATGAAAATTCTAAAATTATAGAAGTTTCCATATCACAAACATCAGATATTCTTACTGAAATTCAAGCTGAAAATCCAGAAGAAGCTGAAAAAGCTAGAAAAGAAAATGGGTTATCTTTCATTCCGATTTATTTAACGAACTGAGAAATAAGTATATGTTAATTCATGAATAGACGAAAGCTTAGATGATAATATTGAATAAACGAAAGATAGGGATTTTGATGAGATTCAGGCTAATGTAATGATTTTGGATTATTTATCAAAAAATAAGTATAAAACACGTCAAGAAGAGAGGTTTTGTGGATTCTCACCTGTTACAAATAAAAGGATATTAAAGGGACTAAGAGAGTAAGATAAAATAGTACGTGGAAGGTCAGAATAAATGCAAGATGTATAAATTTAAAAATTGAACCTAATTACCGATGAAAACTCATTTAGATCTATCAAGGAACCCTATCATAAGTAAATAAGCTTTTGTTATAATAATTAGTATCAAAAACATCCTGGAGGCAAATATGCTATCATTTGAAGATAAACTAAAAATCATCGAATCGTTCCCCCAATTGGAACGAAAAAATGTGTCATTAAAACGTGTTAATTTTCATTATTTGGAAAGTGGAAGTGACAAAAAGAACGTAGTGTATCACTTACATCCAAATGGAAATGGATTTGTGTATGCGGACAAGCTAAATGAGTATGATACAGATGATAAAGGTATGGTGAATATTCGAGATTTTTCAGAGGAAGAATTAAGAGAAATTATCGAAAAATCTATTCAATCATTAGAACCCAATGCACTAGAAGGAGAGACGATTGAAGAAGAAGCAATGGAAGAAGAAAAATGGGCTGATTCTGAAAATAATACGCTCCTCCTTCTTCAAGAAGAAGGATTCTGGAATATATATGCCGGAGTAAATTTAGAAAATAGTTTTTCAAGCTATATGGAAGCACGTGAATATCTAAAAGAAGAAGGCTTTACCAAATCTAACATGTAAGAATTATAGGAAAGTCAGGATAGCCATACTCCTAATCAAGAGTATGGCATTTTGAGATTGAAAAAATGGAACAGCTAAGGGGGCTTATCCAAAAAAAAGGGAGAGAAAGAACTTGAGCCAAAATAGTGTAGTGCCAAACACCTTTCTATATACATTTAATTATGCTGAAGAAGAAGAGCATTTATGTAAATTGGAAGTTCGTTCCCTATTTCGTGCTAACTTACATGCCTTTATATTAGAGAGCAGGATGAATATAGACCCAAGTAGGAGTCCTTTTATAAAAGGAAAAATAGAAGTTCTATTTAAGGGTGATACGTTGGAAGATCTATTAAAAAAGGTTGAAGCCAGGCCTGCGTGGAATAGTACTTATAAGGTAATTGGCATCAATTATCGAGATATAGATCCCCTAGATAAAATGGGTTTTGAAGAAAGGAAAGCCATCGCTAGACAAGTTGGATGCTTGATTCCAGGTGTAGCGAATCTTCATCATCCTGAGATAGTTTTCGCGATTACCAAGTTAAAAGGAAAATGGTATTTCGGATGCTATTCGGAAAACCAAGGTATTTGGCTTATTCATCAACAAAAGCCTCACAATTACTCAACGGCATTAAATACAAGAGTGGCCAGAGCACTAGTGAATATTGCGGTTCCAGAATTAACGGGTGTTAAGGTGATTGATCCATGCTGTGGCATCGGGACAGTATTGGTAGAGGGCTTATCGATGGGAGTTAATATAACAGGTAGTGACAACAATCCTTTAGTAATGAAAGGCATTCGTAATAATCTCGCACATTTTGACCTTTCTGGACCAGTATTCTTAAGAGATATCAGAGACATAACAGAAATGTATGATGTTGCCATTATAGACATGCCTTATAACCTTTGCTCCGTCGTGTCAGATAAGGAAAAATTTGAAATGCTTCAATGTGCACGTCGCTTTGCGAAAAAAATGGTCGTCGTGACAACGGAAGATATAGATGAAATACTAAATGAAGTAGGTTTTGAAATAGTAGATCGGTGTGAAGTTAAAAAGGGGAAGTTTATACGCCAAATAATTGTTTGTTGTTAATGCATGGGGATGGAATCAAAGAAATTTTCCATTTAGAAGGGAAAGATTGCTTACTATTTTTTCGATTAGGTAAAACAGAAATCATCATAACAAAACAGTATTCCTCGGTTCAATTTGAGGAATACTGTTTTGTTTTTTTATTCTTGGAAAACTCACTATTATGCGGATAAGTTCATGCCATATTTTAATAGCAGAAAAGAAATTACTTCGAAAGTAGCTGTGAATAAATAGTTATAATTGTTAAACTATTAATAATATCATGAATTAACTTCCATTTAATCCTATAGGAGGGAAGAAGATGCAGCGAAAAGAAAACATGGCTTCAAATAAGGAAGTAGAATCGAATCAAAACCAGAAATTTGAGATTCAAGAAATGCTAGTACAGGAACTAGATATAGCAAAAGCAATCTATTTAGAGTACAGCAATAACCACGCTTATTATGAAGAGGATAGAGACAAAGAAATGAAACAAACATATTATAAAGATAGCTCGCTTGATAGAAAAACGATGCATGAGTTACTAGAAAAAACACATCAAAATAAGTTAGGTTATGCACCTCATCGTTATGTTTATCCATGGGTCGATCTTAATGAGAATGGGAAACTTAAAAGTATTTATTCAGGGAAGGAAATGGATCCGCTAGCTGTTATAGAAAAGGATATTCGTATGCTTGAAGAGACAGGTGTTAATAGTAATAGTTTATCCGATAAGGTCACGTTAAACTGTGAGCATGTAGTACCTCAGTCTTGGTTTGATAAACGTCAGCCAATGAGAGGGGATTTGCATCATTTATTTGCCTGTGATCCCTCGTGTAACAGCCGCCGTGGAAACAGCCCTTATGCGGATTTTCCTGACTATGTTCCAGAAAGCTCTATTTTAGGTATTCAAGAAGGCTGTGGAAAGGCGGATGAAGGGAAGTTTGAACCTGAATATGGAAAGGGAATTGTTGCAAGAGCAACCTTTTATTTTATGACTCGATATATTGGAATAATGGACAATAATCTAGTAAATCTGGAGGTTTTACTAGAGTGGCATCAGAAATTTCCGGTATCTTTGTATGAAAAACATCGTAACCTTGCTATCTATGACTTACAGGGAAATCGGAATCCATATATTGATTTTCCAGAGTTTGCAGAGAGATGGATATATGAAAAGTAAATCAATCTCCATTTGAGAGAAGAGTTTAAATAGATTCTCTCTTTTATAAGGCCCCATAGTTAGTTTAGAGGCTGGGACAAAACTAAATAACTAGTCTTTAAAGACGAACAATCTCTAATTTAGCTCTTAAATAAATCTACTTTCTCATGATGGTTATCTATGTTTTTAAACATAGTCAAGTATAAAAACTAAGTCGTTCCATTGCGCTACAGATGCACGATGCGCCGGAGAGGAGGCTCAGCCTTTCCTCTATTTCCCGCAGGAGTCGAGCGTCCTCCGCTCCATTTCATTTCGTTTTTAAACCTTTTACCAAGATAATAAACGCGAATATTTATGCGAAATAATTACATGAGTGTTCGAATTTATTGTTTGTTGAAATGCTTATGTCCCAGCCTCTATTGCTTTATTTTGAAAACTGGTTGGTTTTATTAGCTTCCTCATACAGCTTATTTCTCCAAAAAATATAATAGCATAAAGTAAATGTTAACCAATTTTTCCAAATGATAATATATAATTAATGTAGATAGTAAAAAGTAGCAGTTGGTAGATTTTTGTCTAGTTTGAATGGCAGTAAGCATAGAGAAGTGGGGGAGAGGTTATAAATGAATCAAATTCTTCAAATGGGAGCTAATACAGCGTTAAGTTCCCCAAAAGGATATGTAACGGTTAGCTATGAAATTTCTAATAGGATTGATATATCCTTAACGGCTTTTCTTTTAACTGATTCAGACAAGGTACAAGGAGATAGCGGAATCATATTTTATAATCAACCAAAAAGTCCTTCAGGGGTAGCTACCCTTATACCCCCTGAGAAAGTTGGGAATACAAACGTACATAAAATTAATTTTGATATGAGTAAAGCCACTAAAGGTATTACTAAAATAGCAATAACACTAACAGAGGATAATAGCACTGGATTTTCCAATGCAAAGAATTTAGAGGCGGAGATCTGTACGGATAATAATTCAGTTCAGCTAACCCCATCTCATTTCACAAGTGAGAATGGAATTGTAGTAGCTGAATTATATCTAAGAAATGGGCAGACAAAAGCTAGATCTATTTGGCGAGGCTTTAATTCTGGGCTGGAAGGTCTATGTGAAAATTATGGTGTGGAGGTAAAAGCTGAGGAGCAAAATAAGCCATCCGAATCTATAACTATTCAAAAACAAACACTTAAGGAACCTGTCGGAGCTGTAAATTTTCCTGAGAATAAAAATAAACAAAATACCAAGATAAGCCTTGAAAAGGTAAAGGGGAAGGTAAGTCTCGATAAAAGTCAAAAGCCAGTTATTATCGAGAAAACGCCTGAAATTACTGCGACAGTATCTTGGAAGACTGGTACCGATTACGATATATATGCTTTAGTCTACACTAAGAATGGTGAGCAAATAGATGTGGCTATGTTTGGAGCAGAAGGAACCCCTCCTCTTAGAAGCTTTGGAAACGGAGCAGTTGAACACATGGGGGATGTTAGGAGAGATAGTCGAGCAACTAAGACAGAAGTAATAAAATTAAGGTTAAATGATACTATACTCGCAGTTGTTCCCGTGGTCTATTCTGCTCAGTCAAATGGGACAGGCTCATTCCACAGATACAAGGTGTCCATGAGTATAGATAATCATAACGGAACATCTGTTACCATATTTGCCAAGAATGCAAATAATAATGACAGAATTTATTCCTCTGTGCCCGGAATCCTTCATAATACGGATGATGGGGTTATGATAAGTCCGTTGGAGCTTTATAGTAAGCCGAACTCAGAATTTAGACCTAAGCTTAGGATGGGTGCTTCCAATATGGTAGAGGTAATAATGGATGAAGGACCGAAAAATGATTACAAGTAAATTAGTATTCTATAAAAATGTAAAAATTTAACGTTTTATGGGTTTGTTTTAGATAGAATCGATTCTAAAAGTGACTTTTTAAGTCAATCTATTTCCTAAACAATATTTTTCGTGCATCACTAGTACGGAAAAAAACTATATATGAGTAAAAACCGAAAATAGGAGGGTTATATGAGTGGAGATGGATTGATTTGGCTTGTATTGATAGTAGCTCTATTAATTTTAAATTTTTCCGCAATTTACTTCAATCGAAGAATCAAATTGCCTTTTTGGTTATCAGGTATTATCATCGGTGTATTTGGACCCATTATTGCTTTCATTTCTGGTTCCCTATTTGTGAATCTGGACCATAGTAGTGGTGGTACTGGTGAAGGAGCAGGATTTGGAGCAGCTTTCATTGGTTTAGTCATTATTGCTAACGGAATTAGTTATCTAATCATCGGCATAGCTGCAAAAATAAAAAGTTTTCTAGCGCATAAGAATATTAATCAATAGCTAGAAAACGGAACACACAAAGTATTTTCCGGATAGTCACTGTGCAGTGAGCCACTCAATCACACCTGTTGAAATCTCCATCCCTGCTTTTTGATGAAGAAATATGGAAGCTTGGTTCGTATGACTAATTTGAGAGTAAGGGATTCTATTATTTTTTATAAAATGGTGAATGATGAAGTTCAGTAGAGCGAGTCCATACCCTTGTCTTTTGTATTTTTCAATCACTACTAGTAAGCCAATTGAACCTTCATCGTGAATGCCAATAAATCCAATCACCTTATTATTTGAAAACCCACCGAAAAGAGTACCTTCCATAAGACGTTGGATAACATATGTATAATCATTAGTAGGATAAAAAGTTTTCACTAAAGAAATGTCATTTTCATTAAGACGTCTTATGGTTAATATTGGTTTTGGAATAGTTACGGGAAACTCTTTTAAAATCGCTGCCTGATAATAGGTATCTCTATGAATTAAATGGTATTTCTCCTGAACATAAGATTTGGCCCAACTTTGAAATACTTCGCATTCTTTTATCTCTTCAATATCTTGTAACAATCTCTTATAATCTTCCAAACTGTCACAACTAATCATATAGGTCTCGCTCGGAACATCAAACAATACAACCCCGTGAATATCTGATCGTATGATATTTGCTTGATGTCGTTTAATACTTTCTATCATATTAATATGATGAAGAATATTTTTATTTAAATACCTAAGCGCCATAGCTTCCATTTTTTAAGCTTACTCCTTTCGGGGGTCATAAATCTTCATAACTTTTTACTTCCACAAAAATAGCGGTAGTCCTTCTGAATGCTAATTGATCGTTTAAAATAGTTGGAATCATTGCTTATTAAACTATTTTTTTCTAATTCCCCAAGCCTTTAGTGGTTAATTAGTATAAGAGAAGAGGGATATTCATAGCTCATCCGAACCTGTACTCCCCCATTTACTATTCGAGGCCTTCAGCCCATGGATGGCTTACAGTCTTAACCATTTCCTTTAACTTTTTTGGTCAGCATAAAAGGTATTATTTGAAAAATGGAAGCGTTTTACCTATACTTAGTTTACACGATAAACAAAGTATAAATAAAATGCAAATAACTTTTAGGAACTACAGAATTATTTTTCTATTAAGTTGATACGGAGGAGAGAAAATGAAGAAAAAGGTTGTCATTACAGGTGGAAGTGGTCTACTTGGCCGAGATGTCATAAAAGAGTTTATCGATCATGGGTATGAAGTTCTTAATGTGGATAGGCAGTATCCAAAAGAAGCGCTCTGCAGAACGGTAATAGCAGATTTAACAAATCTTGGTGAAGTATATGGAGTATTAGCGGACGCTGATACTGTTGTTCATCTTGCAGCAATTCCGGTTGCATATTCCCATCCAAATGAAGTGACATTTGAAAATAACGTTATGTCCACATATAACATTTTAGAGGCAGCAGGAAGTCTAGGAATTAAAAAAGCAGTAATCTCTTCAAGTGAGTCCTCCTATGGTATTTGTTTTTCAAAGAAGAATCTAACACCACAATATGTACCAATAGATGAAAATTACCCACAATTGCCGGAAGAGAGTTATGGTTTATCCAAGATTGTAAATGAGAAAACAGCAGATATGATTCATCGTAGAACAGGGATGCAGGTCGTATCTTTTCGTTTAGGAAATGTTATCTCCCCTGAAAAGTACGAAAATTTCCCTGGGTTTATCCATGATCCAGAACAGCGAAAAACGATTCTCTGGAGTTATATTGATACACGAGATGCAGCGACAGCCTATCGATTAGCTGTTGAGACAGACGGACTTGGATCAATTGCCCTTAATATTGGGGCGGATGAAACAAGTATGGATATTGACAGCAAACAGTTAATGGAAACATGCTATCCAACTGTAACGGATTTTCGTAAAGATTTATCCGGCTTTGCACCGCTATTAAACAATGAAAAGGCGAAGAAATTATTAAATTGGCAGCCTGTTCATAAGTGGAGAGATTATGTAAAGATGTAATGACTATTTTAATAAGGAGAGATAATAAATGATTTCTAATCTTAGAAGTACTACTACTTTGCATAACGGTGTGGAGATGCCATGGTTAGGCTTAGGCGTCTTTCTAGTAAAGGACGGAGAAGAGGTTGTAAATTCAGTTAGAGCTGCTCTTGAGGTCGGCTATCGAAGCGTGGATACGGCTGCTGCTTATAAAAACGAAGAGGGTGTAGGCAAAGCCATCGCTGAATCAAATGTTCCTCGTGAGGAGCTATTTATTACAACGAAAGTTTGGAATGCTGATCAAGGATATGAAGCAACATTGGCAGCATTTGACGTTAGTATGAAGAAATTGGGGCTCGAATATCTAGATCTTTATTTAATACACTGGCCACTTCCTTCACAAGGGAAATTTATAGACACTTGGAAAGCACTTGAGAAGCTTTATAAGGATGGACGTGTTCGTGCTATTGGTGTAAGTAATTTTAAAGTTCATCACCTAGAAGAAGTCATTGCAAAAGGTGAAATTGTGCCGATGGTCAACCAGGTAGAATATCATCCCAGATTTAATCAACGAGAATTGCATGATTTTTGCAAAAAGCACTGCATCCAGCTTGAAGCTTGGTCTCCGTTAATGCAGGGTGGTCTGCTTGAGAATCCAATTTTGGTTGAACTTGCAAAAAAATACAATAAATCAACAGCGCAAATTATTATCCGCTGGGACATACAAACAGGAGTAGTGACGATTCCAAAGTCGGTTAAGCCCCATCGCATTGCTGAAAATAAGGATGTCTTTGATTTTGAACTTTCCGAAGAGGACATGGATAAAATTAGTGCACTAAATCAGGACCAACGGATGTTTGCTGATCCTGATACTTTTTCTAAAGTATAAGTTTAGTATTAAATATTCTCTAGTAGTAATAAAATGGGCAACTGAATAATAAAAAAACAGCATCCTCCATTGATAGAGAGGTGCTGTTTTTATCAAAATACCAACTCTAATATTCAGGATACAGAAGAATAAACTGAACTAATAAAATTGACTCCTTTTTCTTAGGAGATGATATCAAGATAAAGGAAATCCCCGAACAATGTTTAAAAGCCTAGACAGTAATTTCCTTGGAAAAGAATTGTTTACGTAAACAATTACAAGTATACAAAAAGTAAACACCACGTATACAAAGTCGTTTACGTGTAAACAAATGTGTAAACATACTGTATTTACCGAATGTATACACATTTGTATTCAAAGATTACGAAAATGTCTACAAATACACTTAGTTTACGAGATGTTTACAATTAAGTGTTTTTTTGGCAAATCAATTGATTAATCTAGCAATCTCTTATAGCCTTAAATAAGAAATAGGATATTTAGAAAACAGAGTATCCAATAAAAAGAAAAGGAATGATGAAAAGATGAGCTCTAGAATTGCGGCTGTAGATGTTGGTAATGACTCCATTAAGGCAATCTTTGGAGAAGTAGAGTACGAATTGAATATTCCTAATATTGTGGCAAGAGATACAGAAGATCGTCCTGTAATAGGAATAGAAGAATTAGATAACAAGAATCCTCTCGAAGGAATACATATTAAGGTTCACTCCCCTGCATTAAAAGAAAATAATGCTATCTATCGTGTTGGCCATTTAGCAACAAAGAGTAGCAGTGCAACCGAATTAGATCCAGGCAGTGCTAAATCGGAGGAAGATCAAACATTAGTCATGCTTTTTGCTACATTGGCTTTAGATGCAGTCAATGAGAAGAATTCGAATTCTTTCCCACGAATGAAAAATGTCATTGACGCAAACTATACGCTTGGAACAGGGCTCCCTCTACGGGAAGTAAAGGAAGGTAAGGACGCAGGATATCGATCTAAATTAGTTGGTTCTGTCCATCAAGTGGAATTTCTTGTGACCCCTAAATACCAAGGGTTGAAAGTAAATATTAAATTTAATGAAGTGAAAATTTATCCTGAAGGATTTGCAGCCTATATCAATCTTGTCATGGATAATCAGTTGAAAATTATTAATAAAGATTTAATTGATAAAAGAATAATTATTCAGGATATAGGTGGTTTATCTACAGATATCGCGGTTATAAAAAATCGAAATGTCGATGATGATAAAGCGCAAGGATTTAATCTTGGTGTATCGGAATCACTAGAGTCTATAAGAGAAGAAATTCGATCCAAACACGGCATTGAATTAGACAGTCGACGTGATGTAGTGGAAATTATCACGCGAAAAAATGACAGAAACCATATTATGGTTAAGGGAAGCCGGACAAGTGTTCATGACATTACGGATCGTATCTTACTTGAACTAGCGAAAAAACAATATCGATTATTACGTAACGTATGGCAGAAGAATTCTCAGACAGAAATCTGTTATTTTGTTGGTGGAGGAGCAAATGTACTAAAAGAGTACATTAAAACATTAAATAATAATTTAGATGGCTATAACATTGAATTCTTTGAAGATGAGAAAGAGAGCATTTGGATGATGGCAAATGCTTATTATAAGCTCATTACTGATTTTGTAAGAAAGACAGAGAAGCCTAATCCACCACAAGAACCTGTGAAAAATTAATAGGGTGATGATATGAAAAGTTCTAGTTCAAAGGGAATTAAGCGAGGACAAGCTATTTCATTTCGTGTCCCTTCTGATATTCCTGATCATCTTTTAAATCATTTACAAAAGCTTAAGGAAGTCGAAAGAAGAAATTTTTCAAGTAAAATAGCTGAGTTTGTGCTACAAGGGGTTGGTCAGTCCTTTTCAAAGGAACGAGAAACAATTACAATTCCTCTTCCCCATAAATTAAGCAAATCACAGCGAGATTGGTTGAAGCACGAGCATTCTGAGGCGTTGTTAGGTGCGATTATATACCAGCTTTTAAAAGATCCAGTTCGTTCAACAGCTTTGCTTGCATCTTTAAATAGTAATTCTTTAGATATAGACGAGGCCCTGTATTTGCAAGAAGAAAGCACAAGCGAGCTTAAGGCAGCATCGGAAGTAGATGACTACTTGCATGCAATCGAGGAAAGAGCTGTTGTCGAAGAGATAGATAGCGTGGATGATTTAGACAATTTTGATTGGGATAAAGCAACACATAATCAATCAATAGAAGCAGAAGCGGAAAAGGAACCAGAAGACAGTGAAAATGAAGATTTAGATAGTTTATTAGGAGACTTTCTTCATTCCATGAACAAGTAGAGTAGGTTGAAAGTTAGGATGCACAGGGAATTCTCGAAATTTGTCGAAGATGGATAGAGTGTGTAATTCCATGCATTTCTGAAATGATTTAGCAGCCTATTCTAAAATGTCTATTCAAAAAATAGTTAGTTAATAAAATAGAGAGATTAAAACCAAAAAATGCTGAGAACTCAATATTTTTTGGTTTTTTGTTTGGGCTCAATCGCTTCCATAAATAGGATTTTTTACAGTTACTATATTTATTTAAACAATTTCCGTAGATTTATATGCTAAGGGATGTGTAACAGTTAGGGGAAACAAGTTTTTCATGGAGTTCCTTTGTACGGAGAAATGCAAAACAAGTGATAGAAAAGAAAAAACAAAAATTCGACAAAAAAATCAATAAATAGTTTGACATTTCAAAAAATAGCCGCTATATTAATAAAATGTGAAAAATTATCTGAATCTTTCTAAAACAGTGATTAATCGGAGGTCATCTTATGGAACAACGTCAACAATGGGGATCACGGTATGGCTTTATCTTGGCAGCTGTCGGATCTGCCATTGGTTTAGGGAATATCTGGAGGTTTCCAGCAGTAGCTTATGAAAATGGAGGTGGAGCCTTTTTCTTACCATATTTATTTGCAATTATAACAGCAGGGATCCCAATATTAATTTTAGAGTTTACAATCGGTCAGAAATTTCGTGGTTCAGCACCACTATCGCTGTTCCGTTTAAATAAAAAAGCAGAATGGCTTGGTTGGTGGCAATTATTAATTGCCTTTGTCATCTGTACTTATTATGCAGTTATTGTCGCATGGGCGATAAAATTTACAATTTATTCATTTGGAACGCAATGGGGTTCAGACCCTGAAAGCTTCTTTTTTGGTAGTGTATTAAAGATAGCGGATCAACCTGGCACAATAGGCGGATTAGTTCCTGGTATTGTTATTCCAGTACTTTGTGTGTGGGCAGTTGCACTCTTTGTTTTATATCGTGGAGTTTCAAAAGGGATTGAAAGATTAAATAAAATATTCCTTCCTATCCTGATTGTTATGTTTTTAGTAATCGTAATTCGTGCTTTAACTCTTGATGGAGCGACACAAGGATTAAACGCATTTTTTAAACCAAACTGGGAAATGATTCTTGACGGAAAGGTTTGGATTGCAGCATATGGGCAAATCTTCTTCTCTTTATCGATTGGGTTTGCAATCATGATTACTTATTCAAGTTATCTACCGAAAAAGTCGGATATAAATAATAATGCATTCATTACTGCATTTGCAAATTCTGGCTTTGAATTATTGGCAGGTATTGGTGTATTTGCTGCACTCGGCTTTATGGCAAATCAACAAGGCGTTGCTGTTGAAGATGTAGTAAGTAGTGGGATTGGACTAGCATTTGTAGTCTTCCCTAGCATCATCAATGAATTCCCTGGAATGAATGGTCTATTTGGGGTATTATTCTTCCTTTCTCTTGTTTTTGCAGGTATGACATCGCTTATTTCTATCGTAGAAACCTTCATCGCAGGAGTTCAAGAGAAGTTTAATGTATCACGAACAAAAGCGGTACTAACAAGCGGGCTAGTGGCAACAGTAATCTCCTTGCTTTTTGCAACAAATGGCGGTTTATATTTACTTGATGTAGTTGACTACTTTATAAATAACTTTGGAATTGTTACGGCAGGATTAGTAGAAGTCATCTTAATTGCTTGGTTCTTTAGAGGATTAAATGGACTACAGACTCATTCGAATGCTATTTCTGATATACGTATTGGTGCTTGGTGGAAGTTCTGTTTAAGTATTGTAACACCTCTTGTTCTTGGTTATATGATGGTTGACAACATTCGTCAGAATTTAAAGGAGAATTATGAAGGATATCCAACAACATTAATTTTGTATGCAGGTGTGTTAGTAGTCGCTTTGAGCATCATTATTGGGGTTCTTCTATCCTTTAAAAAGTGGAAATCTAATGCTCTAGACAAGAATAAGGAGGTTGTTTAATATGTCAGCTAGTGCGATCACCATGATGGTAGTTGGAATGGTTATCCTATGGGGCGGCTTAGCAGCCAGTATCTTTAATGTCGTAAGAGTTTCTAAGAAAGCTAAATAATAATTTTAAAAGGGATTGGCCATAACGATATGGTTGATCCTTTTTTATTGGTTGAAAAAGAGGAAAAGTTCACTAAAAATTCAAAAGAAATAATGGATAACAAAAAACAAGTTGACGAATATCGACAAAATACGTTACTATAAAAACTAATTGAATAAGACCTCACTTTTTTTTTACAGTGAGGTAGAGGCGCGATATTTAACAGTCTTTAGTGGAGTTTGAGGAGCTTTGATGCTAGGGAGAAGGAAATGTCGCCGAAGTTTGTAATATTCTCCATATTACATGCTGGGTCTGTAGTTAAGAGCTGCAGGACTGTCTCAATAAACACCTAGTTTATTGAGTTGTGCTATCTCATTTGGGATAAAAGAGAGGACTTTAGGGCTATCGCATATACTACGACCTGAGTTTATCTCAGGTCTTTTTTTGTTTTAGTAGATTAATAGGAAAACAGGGGGAAAGACATCATGAGAAACAAGTTAACATTATTTTTAGTTTTAATATTATCCGCAATGCTTTTATTAGCTGGATGTGGGACAAGCAGCGATTCAGCTTCTGGATCGAATGATGATAATACATTTAAAGTAGGGATGGAGGCAGGTTATGCTCCGTTTAACTGGACGCAAAATGATGATTCTAATGGTGCGGTGAAAATTGAAGGGTCTTCAGAATATGCTGGAGGCTATGATGTAGAGATTGCTAAAAAAGTGGCAGAAGGTTTAGGAAAAGAATTAGTGATTGTAAAAACAGAGTGGGATGGCTTAGTACCAGGATTAGTTTCAGGAAAAATTGATGCCATCATCGCAGGGATGTCACCGACTGCAGAGCGTAAAGAAACAATAGATTTTTCAGGTAACTACTATACATCCAATTTAGTAATGGTAGTAAAAAAAGGTAGTGAGTTTGAAAATGCTACGTCTATCCAGGATTTTAAAGGAGCAAAAATTACGGCACAGTTAAATACATTCCATTATTCTGTTATTGATCAAATTAATAGTGTAGAAAAAAAGACGGCAATGGATAACTTCCCCGCTATGAGAGTAGCACTGGAGTCAGGAGTTATTGATGGATATGTATCTGAACGTCCAGAAGGGATTAGTGCTTCCACTGCAAATGATAAGTTTGTAATGGTTGAATTTAAGGATGGATTCAAAACGTCAGAAGAGGAGACAACTACCGCTGTTGGTCTTCAAAAGGGCAGTGACTTAACAGAGAAGATTAACAAAATTTTAGCAGATATTCCAGAAGAAGAACGTACAAGCATGATGGATAATGCTATTAAAAATCAACCTGCAGCAGAATAAAAAAGGATAAAACCGACTGTAGCCTTTATACAGACGGTTTTATCAAGTAAGTGAGGAGAAAAGATGAGTTTTGAGTGGATCATTAAAATAATTTCAGAGAACTGGCCGATGTTTCTTCGTGGTGCTGGTGTAACGCTTTTGATTGCGTTAATCGGAACTATTATTGGAGCAGCAATCGGATTGGTTGCAGGGGTTATTCGCACTATCCCGACCCCGGAACGAGTAGTAAAAAAAGTTATATTAAAAGTAATTAATATCATCTTGTCTATCTATATTGAATTCTTCCGCGGAACACCGATGATCGTCCAAGCGATGGTTATCTTTTATGGTTCCGCGCTAGCTTTTGGTTTAAATATGGATGTGCTCACTGCAGCTATTATTGTTGTATCCATTAATACAGGAGCATATATGGCGGAAATTGTTCGTGGTGGGATTGTTTCCGTTGATAAGGGCCAGTTTGAAGCGGCTCATGCAATTGGCATGAATCATCTACAAACAATGTGGAATGTAGTGTTACCACAGGTTATTCGAAATATCCTACCAGCAACAGGAAACCAATTTGTTATTAATATTAAAGATACATCTGTATTAAACGTAATTTCTGTTACGGAATTATATTTTGTTACAAAATCCATTTCAGGAAATAACTTTAGATATTTTGAATCGTTTTTCGTAGCTTGTATGATTTATTTTGTAATGACCTTTATTGTTACGAGAATATTGCTATATATGGAGAAAAAGTTAGATGGATCGAATAATTACACGATCATCGGAAATGATGCACAGTTAGAATTAGATAAAAAATAATGGAAGAAGGTGAAGAACGATGGAACAAATCATTGATATACAGCATCTGAACAAATCCTATGGAACACATGAAGTACTTAGAGACATTAATTTCTCCGTAAATAAAGGGGAAGTTGTTTCCATCATTGGTTCCTCTGGATCTGGTAAATCTACGCTTCTTCGTTGTATAAATTTATTAGAAAAAGCAAGTGGCGGGCAAATATTTTACCATGGTGCAAATATATTGGATAGCAATCATAATGTCGCAGATTATCGCAAACATCTTGGTATGGTATTTCAACAATTTAATTTGTTTAATAATCACAATGTCCTTAAAAATTGTGTGGTGGGACAAGTAAAGGTGTTGAAACGATCCAAAGAAGAAGCAGAAAAGATGGCCATGCATTATTTAAAAGTTGTGGGAATGGATAAATATATTAATGCAAAGCCAAAACAGCTATCTGGTGGTCAAAAGCAGCGTGTTGCAATTGCGAGAGCCCTATCGATGAGTCCAGATGTCATGTTGTTTGATGAGCCTACTTCCGCTCTTGATCCAGAAATGGTGGGAGAAGTACTAAAAGTCATGAAAGACCTCGCCAATTCCGGTCAAACGATGATCATCGTAACACATGAAATGGAATTTGCGAAGGAAGTATCTGATCGGGTTATCTTTATGGACAAAGGAGTTATTGCAGAAGAAGGAAGTCCAGATCAAATTTTCCATAACCCGACACAAATACGTACGAGAGAATTCTTAAAGCGCACTTTAGTAACGCAACCATCCTAACTTATAGCTATAGCTAGAGAATGAGGAAGATAATCCGCAACCAAATAAGTGAGTTTTAGTCATAGAAGATGATCTCTGCCTGTGTAGAGGTCATCTTTTTCTATTAGAAAAAATTGGTGAAATGGGAATATGCACCTAAAGCGCACGAGAAAAGGCAATACGGAGCATAAGATTGGTGAACCTTAGCATAAGTTAAAGATGTTTTTAATATTTGAGGATTCTATGTCATAATAGAGTGAAGTGCAAGCTGTGCTCTAGGAAGGATAGATATCTTATGAAATACATGAAATCACAAATGAAAAAGTTAATCAAAGATAATAAGGACTTACAGATACGCTTAAAGGATTTGATTGATGAACATGACCTTGATAAAAGTTCGGCTATAAGAGCATTGTATCATTCAGAAGTAGCAGCAGGCGGAAAGTATCAATCCGCATATCAAGCATTAGACTTACCAAAAGGGTAGGTCTTTTTTAGACTGTTTTATAAAGGATTGTACATTTGCCAAGAAAAGATAGCGTATAATAGAAGTTTGTATAAGGGAATAAATGTTACGGAAATAATAAGAAGAATAATTCAAAATAAAAGAGGCTTCGTAATGAGTGAAAAAGGTTTTCATGATTTTAAATTAAGTAATCAAATAGTAAAGGCTCTGGATAGTTTAGAATATAAAATACCAACAGAAGTTCAGAGTAAAGTAATACCACTCGTGTTAGAAAAAATCGATCTTGTTGTCAAATCACAAACAGGAAGTGGTAAGACTGCTTCTTATGGGATTCCTATTTGTGAATTAGTTGATTGGGAAGAAAATAAGCCTCAAGCGTTAATTTTGACACCAACAAGAGAACTTGCTGTTCAAGTGAAAGAGGACTTTATCAATATAGGGAGATTTAAACGGATTAAAGCAACAGCTGTATATGGAAAACAGCCTTTTGCTATCCAAAAAACAGAATTAAAACAAAAAACGCATATAGTGGTAGGTACACCAGGACGTGTATTAGATCATATAGAAAGAGGTACGTTGATTTTAGATCAAATTAACTACCTTGTAATAGATGAAGCAGACGAAATGCTAAACATGGGGTTTATTGAACAGGTAGAGGCTATTATAAAGGCATTACCAAAAAATCGAGTGACGATGCTATTTTCAGCTACCCTACCTGAGGCGGTTAAAGATCTATCTCTTCGCTATATGAAGACACCTATTGATATTGAAATAAAGGCAACTGGACTCACAACGGATAAAATTGATCATTCGCTTATGAAAGTAGAGGAAAAAGACAAATTCTCTATTCTTCAAGATGTAACGATTGTTGAAAATCCCGATAGCTGTATCATCTTTTGCCGAACAAAGGATAGAGTAGATACATTGTGTGATCAGTTATCTGATTTAGGATATAACTGTGATCAAATTCACGGTGGTATGGTACAGGAAGACAGACTTGAAGTAATGAATGACTTTAAAAGGGGAGAGTTCCGCTATTTAATTGCTACAGACGTAGCAGCTAGAGGGATTGATATTGATAATATCACCCATGTTATTAACTATGACCTTCCTTTAGAAAAGGAAAGCTATGTGCATCGTACAGGTAGAACAGGTCGGGCAGGTAAAAAAGGGAAAGCTATCACATTTGTTACCCCATTTGAAGATAAGTTCTTAAAAGAGATTGAAGAATATATCGGTTTTGTAATTCCAGCTATAATAGCTCCTTCCAAAGAAGAGGTTTCTGCTAATAAATCGGAATTTGAGGCAAAGAAAAACGTAGAGCCAACAATTAAAAAGGCGAAAAATGAAAAACTAAACAAGCATATTATGAAGCTATACTTTAATGGCGGTAAGAAAAAGAAGCTTCGAGCAGTAGATTTTGTTGGAACGATCGCTAAAATAGACGGAGTAACAGCAGAGGATATTGGGATCATTACAATAATGGATACTCATTCTTATGTTGAAATTTTAAATAATAAAGGGCCTATGGTACTGGATAAAATGAAGAAAACAACCATAAAAGGTAAGCAGTTGAAGGTATATGAGGCTAATAAGAACTGAGAAATGCTTAGTTACTATTGATTACGAATCTTTCGTGTAGATTCCTTTGAGATTATTGTAATTACCTTTCCCATAAATAGCATCATCTGCAAAATTAGATATCTTGGGATTTTTTAAAAGAACGTCATAAGCAAGACCTTATTTGAATGAATGATTGTATGGAGGTTCATTCTACTGCTCCACTGTTTTTGATATAATAGTACTTTAGTACAAATTCAAGCGGTGGAGGAAATAAAATAATGAGCAATTTGCCTAATTGTCCGAAATGTCATTCGGAATATACATATGATGATGGGACATTTTTGGTTTGTCCAGAATGTGGATATGAGTGGACGTCAAACACTGATTTGGAAACAGATGGTGATAATAGAGTGATCAAAGATGTAAATGGAAATGTTTTGAACGACGGGGATACAGTTACGGTAATCAAGGATCTTAAGGTAAAAGGCAGTTCCTCTGTTTTAAAGCAAGGAACAAAGGTGAAAAATATTCGCTTGGTAGACGGTGATCATGATATTGATTGTAAAATTGCTGGATTTGGAGCAATGAAATTAAAATCGGAATTTGTGAAGAAAATATAGATTTTTAAGATCAAGGCAGTCAAAGGAACGGTTCTACTGGAGGACAATTAATATTGTTGTCCTCAATAGAACCGTCTTTTTGCAGCTTATAGAATGAACATTTCATATAGTGCTTCTGCAATATCTTCTGGTGAATATCCACGAACCTCTCGTTGAAATAAATAGGAATCACTTTTAAGAGCGGCTAATAAAATATCTGCTTTAAAGACATTGGTGTCAGTTTTTTTTGAAGTGCTGTTCATTTCATTGAATAGGTTCACAAATTGCTGATGCAATTGATCGTGTAAGGGACTGCGCGTTCTGGGTTTTGAGGGTGGTGATGCCTCAGAATCCTCTACACCTTTAAGCAATTGGGCTTTGCTTTCTCTAAATTGGATGAATAAACGAATAATGCCTTTTAATCGCTCAGCTGGAGTAGCTGTTTGATTATCCTGCAAATAATTTTCCATATTATCAAAGAATATTACTATATTATCTTTGATTAAATCGAGACATAATTCCCCTTTGTTACGGTACCGACGATAGAGTGTTCCTGTACCAATATCTGCTTCTTTTGCAATTTGATTCATACTAACTTGTTCCACGTCATATTGCTCGAATAACTTCAGCGCTGCCTCTAATATTCGTTGACGATTCTCTGCTGCATCTCGTCTTTCCAATCGTATATTAGTTAATTTTCCATTAGTCATTCGTTATCACTCCCCAAAAAATAATGCTTTTCATTGACAATCGGAGAATTCTCCGTTTATTATAAGTGAGAGAGTACTCCGCTTAATTTTAACCTAATAGAAAGGAGATTACAATATATGCAATATCACAATAGTAAAACAGCGCTACTAGTTATGGATGTTCAAAACGGCATTGTTTCAAACTTAGGGGAAAATAAAGAAGAGGCATTAACAACCTATCAGAAAGTAATAATGGCAGCCCGCCAACATGCTATTCCAGTCATTTTTATTAGAGTGGGATTCAGAGAAGGATACCCTGAAATTAGTCCAAAAAACAAAAGATTTTCCAGTGTATTAAAGTACGGTGGGATGACTGTCCTTGATGAAGCAACACAAATTCATGAATCTGTAAAACCAGAAGTAAGGGAGGCTATTGTTACAAAATATCGAATAAGTGCATTTGCTGGAAGCAATTTGGAGATTATTTTGCGTTCCCAGCAAATTGATACACTAGTTCTTAGTGGAATTTCAACAAGTGGAGTCGTTCTATCTACTTTAAGGGAAGCAGCGGACAAGGATTTTCAATTAAAGGTACTAGCGGACGCCTGTTTCGATACGAATAAAGAGGTCCATGACGTTTTAATGGATAAAGTCTTTCCTAGTCAGGCTGATGTGTTAAATGTGCAAGACTGGATTGATACACTGAATGAAAGATAGAGGGGGTTGTTTTTTCAAAAAATAGTCCTTGTTTTGTTGTGAGTCTATTTGTGTGAACATGATAAATAAGAAGGAAGGAATAATATTGGCAAATACTCAAGATAAAAGCTACTTTAATCAAAAGTTGATTGCCCCGATGATCTTAGGGTCTATTTTGAACCCTATTAACTCTTCTATTATTTCTGTTACTTTAATTCCAATTGGAAAAGCATTCGGTGTTTCACCTTCACAAACAGCTTGGCTTATTTCTGCTTTGTATTTAGCAACGGCAATAGGGCAGCCTGTTGTAGGGAAATTGATTGATTTATATGGTCCTAGATTACTTTTTTTAATAGCCACATCATTAGTAGGTCTATCAAGTTTTATCGCAATATTTACCCCTGATTTATGTATATGGGCGCAATGCTAGCCTCTGCAGGAAATGGTTTGTTTTTAAAATCGGATTCTATTACAGGGATGCACCAAATTGCGATATTTGGAGCAGGTATTGGAATTGTCTTGATGATTATAACTTTAGTAGGACTTAAAGGAGTGCAAGAGGAAAAACGAGTGGTTGGAATAAATTAGTTTTAACATATGACTATATGTATAATCATAAATAACTAGTATGAAAATGTAGTCTATATTGCAATGAAGAGGATTGGCGATTGCCACATGGAAAGCGAAGTGTATTGAGCTGCAGGTCATAGCAACAAATTTCCTTGAATACAATTAAATGATTAAAAAAGCCCAAACAATTAGCCGAATCCTTCGTTGGTATCTTCGTATAATTGTTTGGGTTTATCTTAAAATTAGAATAGTTATGTCCCCTCCTCTTACTTTTGCTAGTCTTTTGCTAGTCAATGTCTAATTAACCAGTACAAATGCATTTAAATCCTATTTCCCCTTTTTATCAATTTTAAATAAAGAATTCTGGAGTGTATTCCGCCATTTTTCGATAAATCCTTCTTTTGGGGGATCAATGTTCATTAAATCAGGTGTATAGAATTTAAAGCGGTTTTTTCCATTGTTTTTCGCATAGTACATTGCTCTATCCGCATTTTCAAGAAGTATTTCTTTCGTTTCACCGTCATTCGGATAGAGACTTATACCAATGCTAACAGAAACTTGAGCTTCCGTTTTGTTTATGAAATATGGTTGCGAAGTACTTTGGATAATCCGGTCTGCAATATTTTCTAATTCATTTTTTGATGATTCTTCTACGATAACAATGAATTCACGAGGCATTTAAATCGGAGAATGGGAGTATTGCTGTTAAAATAAGAGATACAGGAATCGGAATGGACAAAGATTCACTCATGCATATATTTGAGCGTTTTTATAAAGCCGACAAATCAAGAAATCGAAATATTGGGGGAAATGGTCTAGGCCTTTCCATTGTCAAAAAATTCATTGATTTATATGAAGGAGAAATCCAAGTCCAAAGTGAGATAGGAAAAGGAACAGAAATTACGGTGAAAATAGGGGAGCAGAGGGAAGGTTTTAATGAGGTCGATTAACCCGACCTCCATAACCGTCCCTCTGCTTCCACTTTCTAAATAAGGAGCTATTAAGATGGTAAATAAAGTTTTCTTAAATGACTTTGCATTAACTGTTTCCAATTATAAAGAGGAAAAGGTTAAAAGTAACAAATCAGAGAAGCTGTTAACAATGGTAAGCTTTGAATTTAAAGTAAGAGGTGGGGAAGAATACCACGTAGTTACGAAGTTTTTATACGAAAATGTATTTGATGTAAATATCCCTAATGAGCAAGTGGCTTTTAGAGGGAAAATCAACAAATATTCCACTTCCTATACCAATTTCTCCGATGAAAACAGCATTAGTGATTTCTTTTTGGAATTAGTGGAAGTGGAATAAATTCAGAAGGGAATTAGCAAAACAGATCATCTTTATCGGATTTAGAGATCTGTTTTTTCTTATATATACACGGAAAGGGAGGTTCTCTATATGAAATTAAGTATTTTAGATCAAGCACCTGTTTTATCTGGGAAAACCTCTCAAGATGCACTTATAGAATCAATGAAGCTTGCCCAATGTGGAGAAAAACTAGGATATACAAGATATTGGATTGCGGAACATCATGATTTTCCCGGCCTTGCTAGTTCTGCTCCAGAAGTAATGCTTGGGTATATTGGTGCCAATACAGAAAAGATAAGAATTGGTGCTGGAGCCATATTATTACCACACTATAAACCGTATAAAGTAGCGGAAACATTTAATATGCTAGCGACATTATTTCCAAATCGAATCGATCTAGGAATAGGGAGAGCGCCAGGAGGATCTGCCGAAGCTTCGATTGCGCTCTCTGGGAACTTTTTAGAAAATGTTCGGAATATGCCTAACTCCATTAAAGAGCTTCTACATTTTTTATATAATAACTACCCAGCAGATCAGATGTTCTCCAAAATAACAGCACACCCTTTTCCTGATGTGGCTCCTGTTCCATGGATTCTCGGAACGAGTGAAAAAAGTGCTATACAAGCGGCAGAGCATGGGACAGCCTATGCATTTGGACATTTTATGAGCGATAGAGATGGAATCGAGATTGTGAATACATATAGAAGCTCATTTAGACAAAATGATGGCATTCAGGAACCTCAAGTGATTGTAACGATATCGATTATTTGCGCGGAAACAACAGAACAGGCTGAAGAGCTGGCTTTAAGCTGGTTCCTATCGAAAATCCAAACGGATAAAGGGAAAAAAAATAAAGGTATTCCCACTATAGAAGAGGCAAAAAATTATTCTTTTACGAGTGAGGAACAAGAAAGAATGAAAGAAATGCGTCAAAAGATGATTATTGGAAGTCCAAAAGAGGTTAAAAAGGAATTGGTTGAGCTGCAATCAGCGTACAATGCAGACGAAATGATGATTGTGACTATTACGAATAGCTATGAAAGTAGAAAGAAGTCTTATGAGCTTATTGCAAAGGAAATATGGTAATATTTTTTAAAACGTAAGGAAAGAAGGTCATTCAAATGAAATTGAGTGTACTGGATCAATCTGTTATTAGTAAGAATTTAAATGCAGGGTTTGCACTTCAAAATACAATTAAATTGGCAAAACGAACAGAGGAGCTTGGCTACACTCGTTTTTGGGTTGCTGAACATCATAACTCCAATGGAATTGCTGGGACTTCCCCAGAGGTTCTTATCTCGACTATTGCCGCACAGACAAATAAGATACGTGTAGGCTCTGGTGGCGTTTTGCTTCCACAATATAGTCCTTTTAAAATTGCGGAAGACTTTAAGGTGTTAGAAGCATTGTATCCGAACAGAATGGATTTAGGGATTGGACGTTCACCAGGTGGATCTGCGCCTACTCGGCTAGCTTTAACAGATGGAATGAGAAAAAGCTTAAATGAATTCCCGCGTCAGGTTACGGCACTTCAAGAATATATAGCCAATACGCAATCTAATCAAGAGGTCCAAGCGTATCCATCCATTGAAACTCGACCAGAAATTTGGATGCTAGGTGTCTCGCAGCGGGGAGCTAGATTAGCCGCAGAAAAGGGAGCTGCTTTTACTTATGGGCACTTTATAAATCCAATCAGTGGCAGCATTGCGATGAAACATTATCGGGAGAACTTCCAGCCGTCTAGCATTCTTAGAAACCCACAAGCAAATGTATGTGTATTTGTTGTTTGTGCACCAACACAGGAAGAAGCAGAAGAAATGGCAGTTAGCCAAGATCTTTGGCTGCTAGCAATTGAAAAAGGCGAAGACACTTTTATTCTTTCAAAAGAAGAGGCAAAAGGGATTCAGCTATCAGAAGAAGACCAAGCAATCATAAGAAAAAATCGAAAACGAGCGATAATTGGGACGCCCAAAAAGGTAAAAGACGAGATTTTGCATTTAAGTGAAGTCTATCAAACAGAGGAATTTATGATAATCACCAATATTTATGACTTTGAGGACAAAATGCAGTCATATACCTTATTAGCAGAGGCCATTCTTTAAATTTGGCTGTTTGATACGAAAGCAGTCTTAAACTTTGAATGTAAACACTTATTAAATTTAGCTATAATAATGTAAAAGGGGGTGCTTACAGTTGGAGAATCACATACGATTGTCTGATACTACTTCCACTCATGCAAAGCCTATTATTAGAAAGGCGATACTTTGCATGGGGCGAAACAAGTAATTTTTATCGCTAACTAATATTTTGGCTTTGCACCTTATTTTAGAAAAAAATAAAAATAAGGGAGCGGGCAAAATTGAAGTATACAAATGCAACGAATGTTTTACCTGAAAAGCTTGTTGTAGAAATTCAAAAATATGTTCAAGGTGAGACCTTGTATATTCCGAAACAAGAAAATGCGTATAAGAAGTGGGGAACTTCAAGTGGTGGAAGAAAAATGCTAGATGGCCGAAACAATGCAATAAAAGCAGCTTTTGCTAATGGAAGCACTATTCAGGCATTGGCAATAGAATATCATCTCTCCACGGAAACAATTAAGAAAATCGTGTACTCACATAAAAAGAAAGACTAGCACTGGTGACCTCTCATCAGTGTTTTTTATGTAAAAATTGTTTCTCAATCATCTTTTCCATTTTAGAAAGGGAGTGAGTTTTACTAAAATAGAAAGACAGGACACAACAAAATAATAGGAGAGAATGCAATGACAGAACCATTTATCAAAAATGAACAACTGAATTTTATTAAAAAACAGATCGCCATTATTAAGGATAGTATGAATAAAAGCTTACCTAAAACAGTGTTAGTTGCCGTAATAGAATTAGCTCATGCGAAAGTTTTAGAACTTTTTCCTCAAGCATCAAGTGAACAGCAAGCGTTATTGGATATTTCCAAATGGAAAACAAAGAATGAATACGATCAATACATCGAGGGACTTACTGCATATGTATTGCCATTTCCGAAACTGACGGAACAACAACTAAAAAAATTATTTCCAAAGCAAAAGAAATTAAAATTACCTGATTTAACAACAATCGATCACCATAAACTAACCTATTTAAGCTGGACGGATGGAAAGTCTAATAGAAAATTTATTATTTATGATTTAGAAGGACAATTAGTAGGAATGGAGGGGAAAATGACAGCAACTAATAAAAAAAATATTTGCTCTTTCTGCAATAGCTTTGGAGAAGTTGCTTATTTTTCAACGATTACCAAAGACAAAAAACCCAAAAATGCAGATTATTACAAGGCTATTGGAAATTTTATTTGTACAGATAGCAGCGAATGCAATAGGAATATAGACAATACCGCATATTTGCAAGAATTTTTTCAGACCGCAGAAGGACGGCGCTACTGAGGACATCATCAGTAGAACTGTCCTTTTGCTTGTATTTTAATTACCTGTGCTAAGATTATCAATCCTCTTTCTAATTCATCCAATGTAGCATATGAATAGGATATGCGCAGATGCTGATCATCTGTTTTATCATAAATGATTCCTGGATTGATAAGAATTCCTTCACGAAGTGCTAAATCAAATAGCTTTCGTGTAGAGATGCTTGGCTTTAGTTTTAGCCATATATAGAACCCGCCTTTAGGAGAGAGCCATGTTGCAATATCTGAAAAATATTTCTTTAATAATCCCATTGTAAAATCTCTTCTATACCTGAGCTCAGCTTTTACTTCCTTTAGAAAATCCTCATATAAGCCATGATGCAGCCAGCTTTCTACAACAGACTGAGATAAGGTGCTGGAACCATAATCTGTCTGCATTTTTATATCGGCTAAATGCTCTATGACTGGTTCTGGTCCTACAATCCAACCAATTCTCAGTCCAGGACTTAAGGATTTGGAGATACTGCCAATGTAAAGAACATTTCCTTGCGTATCGATTGCTTTTAAAGGCCTAGGCGGAGGGCTGTCCAGCCATAAATCTCCGTACACATCATCTTCAATAATAGGAATCGATTCTTTTTGGCAAACTGCTATTAAGTCAGCTCGCCTCTTTTCAGACATTAATGTACCTGTTGGATTGTGAAAATTAGGGATGGCATATAGTAATGCTGATTTTTGCTGGGTCTTACTCTTAATTCGTCCAATAGCATCGTACGCTAACCCTTCTTCATCAAGAGGAAGTCCTATTAAGTTCATTCCCGCAGATTGAAATACATGAATAGAATTTAAATAGGAGGGGGCTTCGTGAAAGATAGTAGACCCTCTTTTTAATAGCCCAATAGAAAGTAATTGCAATGCTTGAAGTCCTCCTGAAACGATTAAAATGGATTCAGAGGAAGTTATAATTCCTTTCGTCTTCAAATAGGCACTTACTGTTTGGCGTAAAGCTAAGCTTCCCTTCGGTTCTGTATATCCAAGAGAGAGATTTAATTTTCCGCTAGATTGAAATGTTTGTTCCATGCGTTCTTTAGGTAGCAATTCTGGAGAAAGCTCACCTGTTCCCAACCTAATAATACTTGGATTTGCTTCTGCTTGATTAATTTCTTGGATGATAGAAATGTTTGGTTGATGTATGCCTGATTTTACATAACTAATCCAATCTGGCGGAGGAGTAGATGCAAGCAAGCTCCACGTATTATTTATTACCTTTGTTCCGCTCCCCACCTTTGCTTCAATTAACCCATCAGCAGCTAGTTCCTCTAGGGCTGTTATAATGGTGCTTCGGTTAACTTGGAATTGCTTGGCTAAATTCCGTTGAGAGGGGAGCTTCATACCAATTGTCCATTCTCCATGCGTTATTTTCTTTTTCATAAAGGAAGTTATTTGCTGGTGTAAAGAAACGGTTGAGCTTTTTTGTGGTTTCCATTCAATTTCTGCCATGAGTATACTCCTATCTTTATTTTCTCTTATTTTATCAAAATGGTTGGGTTAATGACCATCCAATTGGATGGAGACAGAACGCCTCTTCTTCGCTATTCTGTAGGAAGAAGAGGGGGAATAAGGATGGAAGCATTATTACATGGAATGATATTGGCATTTGGGTTAATACTACCTTTAGGCGTTCAAAATATATTTTTGTTTAATCAAGGAGCAACACATAAAAAATTCACATATGCGTTACCGGCAATCATAACAGCTAGTATCTGTGACAGTTTACTAATCTATTTAGCTGTTGCTGGTGTCTCTGTGGTGGTATTTACCTTTGCATGGGTAAAAGCATTTTTGTTTTTTATTGGATTCTTTTTCTTAGTATATATGGGATGGGCTATGTGGAAGAGTGCTGCGGAAGTGGGAATTAAACAAGAAAAAATACGGTTTTCTCCACGTCGACAAATTACGTTCGCCGCCTCCGTTTCTTTATTAAATCCACATGCAATTCTGGATACGATTGGAGTCATCGGTACAAGCTCTCTTGCTTATAGTGGTGAAGAAAAAATTATTTTTGCGGTTGCTTGCATGAGTGTTTCATGGATATGGTTTTGTTTTTTAGTTTTGCTAGGTCGAAAGCTTGGGCAAATTGATACCCATGGGATCGTTTTAAAGCGCATGAATCAGCTATCTGCCATAATCATTTGGGGAATGGCACTTTATTTGGGAACAAATCTGTTAACCTTGTAGAGGACCATGGCCACGTCTGTTAATCTATTTGGGCATCCAAAATGACAACCTACCAATATTTCGCTATAATGAAAAGGTTGTAATTACCCTTCAAATGATAAAGGGGGTTTTTTTAGATGATTCAATTGCATAATGTCAGTAAAAGTTATGCGAATTACCAGGTCATTAAGTCTATTAGTTTAGCGATACATAAAGGAGAAATCTTCGGGATTATTGGTGCGAGTGGTGCCGGTAAATCCACGTTACTTCGATTAATGAATTTATTAGAGGTACCTGAAGACGGGGTAGTGGAAGTGGACGGCAAAAAGTTGACTAGCTTGAGCTACAAAGAACTTCGTCAAGCTCGCCAATCCATCGGGATGATTTTTCAGCATTTCAATCTTGTAGCTAATAAGACAGTTTATGAAAATATTTTAGTCTCTTTAGAGTTGGCTAATTATCCAAGGAAAGAACGAAGAAATCGTGTAATAGAGTGTCTACAATTTGTTGGATTGGAAAGCTTTATGGAGAAGTATCCTGCCCAATTAAGCGGTGGACAAAAGCAGCGTGTTGCGATTGCTAGGGCAATTGCGAATAATCCGCAAGTATTATTATGCGATGAACCAACATCTTCTCTTGATCCGAAAACGACAGCTGAAATCTTACATGTATTAGAGGATGTAAATAAACGGCTAGGCGTAACGATTGTAATCGTCAGCCATGAGATGGAAGTAATTAAAAGTATATGCAATCGAGTGACGGTCATTGAAGACGGTGAAATTTATGATACAGTGGCAATTGAACCAAAAGGAATACAGCAAATCAATAATACTTCAAAACGCTTGGTAGAGCAGCTGAAAAAGGATGGTGAGCTAGACCATGCCTGAGATATTGATTCAATATAGAATGGAAATTTGGCAATCAATTGGACAAACCTTTGTAATGGTTGGTATATCTATTTTAGCAGCCATTATAATAGGTCTTCCAGTTGGTACCTTGCTTTTCTTAACTAGAAAGGGCAAAATGTTGGAGAATCCTTTTGTTTTTTCTACGCTGAATTTAATAGTAAATATTATTCGCTCGTTTCCATTTTTATTATTGGTTGTCTTCCTTATTCCGTTTACAAGAATAATTATTGGAACAGCCATTGGAACAGCTGCTGCAACTGTTCCATTATCCATCATAGCAATCGCTCATTATTCTCGTTTAGTGGAGCAATCCCTTTTGGAAGTACCAAAGGGTGTTATAGAGGCAGCCATTTCGATGGGGGCATCTGTAAAGGAAGTCATCTTTAAATTTCTTTATGTAGAAGCTCGTTCAGGCCTTGTATTAGGATTAACAACATCGATTATTAGCTTTATTTCTTATTCGACAATTATGGGAGTTGTCGGGGGCGGAGGTATTGGGGATTTTGCCATTCGCTATGGATATCAGCAGTTTAAAACAGACTTAATGATTTATATGATTATTATAATGGTTGTTTTTGTACAGCTTATACAATTTACTGGTACAGCAGTAGCAAAAGTGATTGATAAAAGGTAATGACAGGAGAAAAAAATGAAAAAAATATTATTTTTAATGATGATAGGTATATTCGTGTTGGCAGCTTGTGGGAAAGAGAATGAGTCAGATAAAAAGGATGCACAGAATACAGAAAAAGAAGAAGTAACATTAAAAGTTGCTTCCTTAATTCCTCCAATGACTGAAATTCTTGAACTTGTAAAGCCAACATTAGCAGAAGAAGGTATCAACCTTGATATGGTTGTATTGAGTGATAACGTGCAACCAAATACTGCTCTTGCAGCTGGAGAAGTAGATGCAAACTTTTTTCAACATGTTCCATATATGGAGGAATTTAACCGTAGTAATGATGCAGAGCTAGTTCCTGTTAAAGAAATCTATTTTGCAAACTATGGTGTGTATTCAAAGGAATATGATTCCATGGATAAAGTACCAGATGGAGCGGTAGTTGCGATTGCAAATGATGTATCCAATATTGACCGTTCCTTAGCATTGCTGGCTCAACATGATGTAATTACATTAAAAGAGAAAACGGGATCTTATTATACAAAAGCAGATATTGTAGAAAATCCGAAAAATTTAAAGTTTGAAGAAGTAGATTTATTAATGCTTGCTAGAATGTATGATGACGCTGAATTAGTTGTAATGACACCAGCTTATGCATCACCGCTTGGCTTAACACCAAAAAGCGATGCATTGCTAACAGAAGGTGTAGAGAATGACTTTGCGATTACGTTAGTAGCTCGTAAGGATAATGCGGATTGGGAACCAATTCAAAAGCTAGCAGAAGCTATGACGAGCCCAGAGGTTCGTAAATTCTTAGAAGAAAATTATGCTGAAACAGCGATCCCTGCCTTTTAATTGCAAGGTTCTTGGAAGCATATTTTATTGATAAATAGCATATCAATGCCTTATCCCAGTTTTTCTTAGGGTAAGGCTTCTTTTGTTTGGACAATTCTTGTTCATTTCTGACTTTTAAAAAAGGAATAACTATCGTATAATAAAAGGAAACTATTTAAAATTTTTTGAAAATAAATGAGGCTTTAACCAGGTAAATGCTTGAGACAGAAAAAATGTATCAGTTTAATCGCGCCAAAAAGGGAACGCTTACATTTTTCTGAAAATCTAAAAGTATAAGGAAGGTTAAAATGAGCAGACAAGAAACGAAAACAGACGTTATTTTAATTGGTGCCGGGATTATGAGTGCAACGTTAGGGATGCTTTTAAAAGAATTAGACCCTAATCTGCAAATTACAGTGTTTGAAAAATTAGCAAGTGCAGGAGAGGAAAGCTCCAATGAATGGAATAATGCGGGAACGGGGCATGCAGCACTATGTGAGCTAAACTACACAGTGGAAAAACCAGATGGCTCAGTAGACATTAAGAAGGCGTTAGAAATCAACGAACAGTTTCAAGTTTCCTTGCAATTTTGGTCTTATCTTGTAAACAATCAAGTACTACATAATCCAGAAGACTTTATTATGCCATTGCCACATATGAGTCTAGTATTAGGGGAAAAGAATGTGGATTTTTTACAAAAGCGTTTTGAGGCAATGGTGAGAAATCCGCTGTTTGAAGGAATGGAATTTTCAAAGGATCCGGAAAAACTGAAAGAGTGGATCCCTCTAATAATGCAAAACCGTGATTATAAGGCGCCGATAGCAGCAACTAAGATGGATTCAGGCACAGATGTGAATTTTGGCGCTTTAACGCGACTGTTGTTTGCCAATTTAGCAAAAAAAGATGTTGGAATTCACTACAAGCATAGTGTGAATGATTTAAAACGAACAGCAGATGGCCATTGGGAAGTGAAGGTGCAAAATCTAGATAGTGGCATCACTGAAACTCATTCTGCCAAGTTCGTCTTTGTCGGCGGCGGTGGAGGTAGTCTACATTTACTGCAGAAATCTGGCATTCCTGAAGGGAAGCATATGGGCGGATTCCCGGTAAGTGGAATATTTTTAGTGTGCAAGAATCCAGATATTGTTGCCAAGCATCATGCAAAAGTATATGGGAAAGCAAAAGTTGGGGCTCCACCAATGTCTGTTCCTCATCTGGATACCCGTTTTATCGACAATAAAAAATCTTTACTATTTGGTCCATTTGCAGGGTTCTCGCCCAAATTTTTAAAAACAGGCTCGATGTTTGACTTAATTTCATCCGTCAAACCAGATAACTTGTTTACCATGTTGGCAGCAGGTGCCAAAAATATGTCTTTAACAAGCTATTTAATTCAGCAGCTCATGTTATCCAAAGAGAAGCGCATAGAAGAGTTACGGGAATTTATTCCGAATGCTAAAGCAGATGATTGGGATCTTATTGTAGCAGGTCAACGTGTGCAGGTAATCAAAGATACAGAGGCTGGGGGCAAAGGAACACTTCAATTTGGTACAGAGGTTGTGACTGCTGCTGATGGTTCGATAGCAGCATTGCTTGGAGCTTCACCTGGAGCTTCTACTGCTGTTCATGTCATGCTTGAAGTTATTCGAAAATGTTTTCCAGAGCAAATACCAGAATGGGAATCAAAATTAAAAGAAATGATTCCATCATATGGAATACCATTAAAGGAAAACCCTAAGCTTCTGCATGAAGTTCATACATTAACTGCACAGACACTTCGTTTAAGTGAGAAAAAACCAATTTATAACTAATAGTTGATTGGAAAGAGAAGCTAGTAATATGGGAGAAAAAAATTTTTTTAAGCACATCCTTTAAAGTCACTATCATTTATTGCTCGGTTGATAATGAAAGAATCCTCTGTTTTACTAATTGTTTGAACTAAATATCATATACAAAAGGACTTTCATCTTAGATGGGAGTTCTTTTTTTTCTGTCTAATAGGTAAATAGACTTCTGGAGCTTATATGTAACAAATCATCTGTGGACATTTCCTAGTTATACTAAAAGAAAATGCATGTAATTTTTACGATATGATTGACAACGCTTTCAAAAAGAGTTAACGTAGTTAATATGACGAACAAACTAACTGATTAAAAAGGACCGCGAAGGAGGAAATTAAGATGAAGATTATCAACCCAGTACTGAAAGGATTCAATCCGGACCCTAGCATTTGCAGAGTTGGCGAAGACTATTATATTGCAGTATCTACTTTCGAATGGTTTCCGGGAGTACAAATTCATCATTCTAAAGATTTAGTTAATTGGGAATTAGTTGCACACCCATTACAAAGAGTATCCCAATTAGATATGAAAGGAAATCCTAACTCTGGTGGTGTGTGGGCACCTTGCTTGAGTTATAGTGACGGAAAGTTTTGGCTTATTTACACAGATGTAAAAGTAATAGATGGTGCTTGGAAGGATTGTCATAACTATTTGGTTACTTCTGAAACGGTTGATGGTGATTGGGGAGAGCCAGTAAAATTAAATAGTTCTGGATTTGATGCCTCCTTGTTCCATGATACGGATGGAAAGAAGTATTTGTTAAATATGCTTTGGGACCAACGAATAGATCGTCATCCATTTGGTGGAATTGTGATGCAGGAATATTGCACAGAGCAGAAAAAGTTAATCAATAAACCTCAAAATATCTTTAAAGGTACGGATATTAAATTGACAGAAGCACCGCATCTTTATCATATTGGCGAATATTATTATTTGTTAACTGCAGAAGGTGGAACGGAGTATGAGCATGCAGCAACGATTGCGCGTTCCAAAAACATAGAGGGTCCGTATGAGGTTCATCCAAATAATCCAATTTTAACATCTTGGCACGACCCTAGAAATCCATTGCAAAAATGTGGACATGCGTCTATTATCCAAACACATACAGATGAATGGTATTTAGCCCATTTAACGGGTCGCCCTATTCATCCAGATGATGCGTCAATTATTCAACAAAGAGGATACTGTCCTTTAGGCAGAGAAACAGCTATTCAAAAGCTTGAATGGAGAGATGCCTGGCCATATGTTGTAGGTGGAAAAGAAGGAAGCTTGGAGGTAGAAGCACCAAAGATTCCTGAAACCAAGTTTCCTTCCACCTATCCAGTATTGGATGAATTTACTCAAGATAAGCTAAATATAAATTTTCAAACATTACGTATTCCATTTACAGAACAATTAGGTTCCTTAACGGAAAGACCTAATCATTTACGCTTATTTGGTCAGGAATCATTAACATCCACTTTTACACAGTCTTTTGTAGCTAGACGCTGGCAAAGTCTTCAATTTGAGGCAGAAACAGCAGTAGCTTTTACACCGGAAAATATACAACAGGCTGCCGGATTAGTAAATTACTACAACACAGAAAATTGGACAGCATTACAAATAACATACGATGAAAATCTTGGTCGCATCCTTGATTTAACGGTTTGTGATAACTTCTCGTTCTCCCAGCCACTAAAGGAGAAAATTATTGTCCCAAGTGAAGCGGAATATGTATATTTAAGCGTAACTGTCGAGAATGAAATCTACTACTATTCGTATTCCTTTAATAAAGAAGAATGGCATAAAATAGATATTAATTTTGAATCTAAGAAATTATCGGATGATTATATTCGCGGAGGAGGCTTCTTCACAGGAGCATTTGTAGGAATGCAATGTCAAGATACAAGCGGCCAAAACATACCAGCAGACTTTAAGTATTTCCGTTATGATGAAAAAGAGTAAAGCTGCAAGTCTGAGACAAATCAAAATATATAACGGGAAAGGTGAAAAATCTTTCAAATAGCTATTTAATTTCACTAATTTTCTTTCTTGAAATTATAAAACTCGAACAATTATACGGAATTTTTATGAGCATTTCCGTATAAATTGTTTGGGTTTTTTATTTGGTTGGAATACCTATGGACCAGCTTTTTAAATTCTTCTTGAAAGCTCCCTTTTTAGCATGGCGGAAATTTAGACACAAGGATGAATGAAAGTGCTAACATTTAATTTCCTCCTTTAGACGGAAAAACAATATGTTAAGTTGTAAGAGTTTTCATTGTAAGATAAAAGTGTAGTAAATATTAAATAATTCCATTAACAATAAATCATGTTGGAGGTCATTAAAATGAAAAGAATTCTATTAGCTTGTTCATCAGGTATGTCTACAAGTTTACTAGTATCTAAAATGAAAGATGCTGCAAAAGAGAAAGGAATTGAAGCAGAAATTTGGGCTGTTGCTCAAGATAAAGCGCAAACAGATATGGAACGTGCAGATGTACTTTTAATTGGTCCACAAATGCGCTTTTTGAAAAAGAAGCTTGCTGTTGCGGCTGAAACAGTTGGTATTCCATTAGATGTTATTGATCCGGTTGCTTATGGACGTATCGACGGATTAGCAGTATTAAATAAAGCATTAGAATTAATCGAAAATAATAAGTAATCATTTATTTTAAAAATGAAAACACTTACTAATTTAAGGAAGAGAGGATAAACCTTATGAATAAATTTATGGAGGTTTTGGAAAATATTCTGTTGCCAATTGCTGAAAAATTGAATAACAATCGTTATTTAGCAGCGTTACGTGATGGTTTTATGGTTGCCTTGCCGCTAATCATTTTTGGTTCAATTTTTGTTGTAATTGCGAACTTTCCTTTCCTAGATAAATGGATTAGCCCAGAAGCATATACAGCTTACCAAAATGCGTTAGGTCCGGCATCTGCTGCAACTTTAAGTATAATGGGGCTATTTGTAATAATGGGTATAGGATATAAATTGACCCAACATTATGGGCTTGAAGCGATTTATGGTGCAGTAGTGGGGGTAGCATCATTTCTTATCTTAAACCCACAAGAATTAGGGGAAGTAACAGGCGTTATCCCGACTGCTATTCTTGGTGCACAAGGGATGTTCTTAGGAATTTTCACTGCATTTCTTTCTGCAGAGCTATATCGCTTCTTTGTGAAGAAAAACTGGACGATAAAAATGCCTCCTGGTGTTCCAGATTCTGTATCTCGATCATTTAGTGCATTGATTCCGATTACATTAACATTGACAATCTTTTTAATCATTCGTATTCTATTTAGCTTTACACCGTTTGATACAGTACAGAACTTTATTTATACCATTATTCAAGAGCCATTAACTGCTTTAGGTAGTAGTCTGCCAGCAACAATCGTAGTTGTACTATTAATTCAATTATTCTGGTTCTTCGGTTTACATGGTCAGATTATTATGAACTCTGTCCTAGATCCAATTTGGTATGCATTGAATGATCAAAACTTCAGTGCCTTCCAAGCAGGAACAGAGCTTCCAAACGTTGTTACAAAGCAATTTATGGACACGTTCTTAGTTGGTATGGGTGGTACAGGAATGACATTAGGTGTTGTTATCCTTATCTTCTTAATCGGTAAGAGCAGACAAACAAAAGAACTTGGTAAACTAGGTGGTCCAGCAGGGATATTTAACGTAAATGAACCAATTATCTTTGGATTACCAATCATTATGAATCCATTAGTTCTTATTCCTTGGCTATTAGCGCCAGTAGTTGTAACGGTAATTACTTATCTTACAATGTCAGCTGGTATTGTTCCAAAACCTGCAGGAATCATTGTTCCGTGGACAACACCAATTGGTATTAGTGGATTTTTAGCAACAGGTAATGACTGGAGAGGTGCAGCACTTCAAATCTTTAACTTACTTGTTGTAATGGCGATTTGGTGGCCATTCCTAAAAGTATTAGATAAAAATTATTATGAAACAGAAAAACAAGGATAATAAAAGTATAAAATAGAAATTTAAATTTAAGGAAAGGGGTTTTACCTTCGTTAAGTATAAGTGTAAACCCCCTTTGGTATTCGAGAATGGAGTGACAGGGATGGAAACAGATAACAAGATGACAGAAATAGCTTTTCAAATTATTCTTTTTGCTGGAAATGGTCGTTCATGTGCGATGGAAGCAATACAAGAAGCAAAAGAGGGGAATTTTGACGAGGCGGATCGGTTAATAGAAGAGTCAAGTGCAGAACTTGGAAAAGCGCATGGTTTTCAAACGAAATTACTCCAAGAAGAGGCGAGTGGAAATGGAGCAGGTGTGAACGTAATTTTAGTTCACTCTCAAGATCATTTAATGACTGCTATTACTGTTCGCGATTTAGCTACTGAGATAATAGAAATCTATCGTAATAAATAAGTTGGGGGTTTCAAAAAATGACTGTTCAATACAAATTTCCTGAAGGTTTTTGGTGGGGAAGTGCCACATCTGCAACGCAAATTGAAGGTGCAGCAAATGAAGCAGGAAAAGGAAAAAACATTTGGGATCATTGGTATGAGGCAGAGCCAAATCGCTTTTTTGATAATGTAGGACCTGGAAATACTTCTAATTTTTATTATCAATATAAAGAAGATATTCAATTGATGAAGGAAATTGGACATAATTCGTTCCGCCTATCTATTTCGTGGTCTAGATTAATTCCAAACGGACGGGGAGAAGTTAATCCAGAAGCAGTGAGCTTTTATAATAATGTAATTGATGAGCTTCTAGCTAATGGAATTGAGCCATTCGTTACCCTGTATCATTTCGATATGCCATTAGAAATGCAGAATATCGGTGGCTGGGAGAATCGTGAAGTAGTGGATGCATACCAAGCATATGCTTTGCAAGCTTTCCAACTATTTGGTGATCGTGTGAAAAAATGGTTTACATTCAATGAGCCGATTGTTCCTGTTGAAGGTGGATACTTGTACGATTTTCACTATCCGAATATTGTCGACTTTAAAAAGGCAGCACAAGTTGCTTATCATACAGTTTTAGCACATGCAAAAGCTGTCCAAGCTTTCAGGGGTTGGAATAAAGACGAAGACACGAAAATTGGGATTGTCTTAAATTTAACTCCATCTTATCCAAGAAGCCAAAATCCGTACGACTTAAAAGCGGCAAATATTTGTGATTTATTCTTTAATAGAAGCTTCTTAGGTCCTGCTGTTCTCGGCGAGTATCCAGAGGAATTGGTAGAAATACTACGTGAACATGGACAAATGCCACATGTAGAACAAGGCGACTTAGAAATAATAAAGGAAAATACAGTGGATATCCTTGGTGTTAACTATTATCAGCCACGCAGAGTAAAAGCAAAAGAGCATTTACCTAATCCATATAGTCCTTTTATGCCAGAATGGTTCTTTGATCCATATGAGATGCCAGGCAGAAAGATGAACCCTTATCGTGGCTGGGAAATTTACGAAAAAGGAATTTACGATATCATGGTGAATTTAAAGGAAAACTACGGAAATGTAGAGTCCTTTATTTCTGAAAATGGCATGGGAGTTCAAGACGAAGAGCGTTTCTTGAAAGACGGACAAATTCAAGACGACTATCGAATTGAATTCATTGAAGGCCATTTACAATGGTTGCATAAATCCTTAGAAGAAGGCTGCAATGTAAAAGGATATCATCTATGGACATTCATGGATAATTGGTCTTGGTCTAATGCCTATAAAAATCGCTATGGTTTTATTTCAGTAGACATAAAGACACAACAAAGAACGCCAAAGAAAAGTGCCCACTGGTTTAAAAATGTAGCAAAAAATAATGGGTTTTAAAGAATTTTCTTATCCATCACATAATGGACAAAAGATCTCGTCTATTGCTAATGAGAACTCGAGGGATTGGTTGGGAGTTCCATTGTTTGAATGGCGCAACTAACTAACCATCAGTTCGTGTCAGCCTAACTGATGGAAGGTTCACTTTATCATTTCTGATAAAATATTTTCAAGATATAAAGGATAGGTTCTGATCAAGGATTAAGATCAGAACCTTTTTGAGTAAGAATGTTTTTTGAATAGAATAATACCTCAAAAATTATTGAGCGACCAAGCTCCTATGAAATAACAAGCAACTTACCTTGTTATAATAGCTGGAAGGAATTATATTTATATAGTATTAATGTAAATTTATAAAGGAAGGAGACTTTATTTTGTTAAGCTCCCGAATGAAACAAGTTTTACGTGAATTATTGGCAGCGGATACACCTGTTACAGGCGAATATTTAGCTACTGTTAATCATGTTACTGCTCGAACAACGAGAGAAGATATTAAAAATTTAGATGCGCTATTAAACAATCATGGTGCCAAAATAATCTCTGTTATATCCAAAGGCTATACATTAGAAATTTGGGATAAGCCTGTCTTCCAACAATACTTACATTCAATCTTTGTAGAAAACACTCTGTCTCATGTTAGTATTCCTAAAACACCTGAGGATAGGGTTACCTATATTATTATCCGTTTTTTATTAAATGACCATTATCTTAAATTGGATGATCTTGCAGATGAATTATTTGTAAGTAAGTCTACGATTCAACAAGATATTAAAAATGTGAAAGAGATTCTGCAAAAATATGACATTACACTTGAGGCAAGACCAAATTATGGACTTAAGGCAGTAGGGGATGAAATAAAGGTTCGTTTTTGTTTATCAGAATATGTACTTGATCGAAAAAAACAGTCAACCAATACAATTGACAGCCCGCTTCCTTCCATTTTTGACGACGAGAATATGGAAGCTATTCAAGAAATTATTTTAAGACAAATAAAGAAGTACCAAATAACCCTTTCTGATATTGCTATAAATAATTTATTCATTCACATTGTCATTGCTCGAAAACGAATTATTAGTGGTCATTATGTGGCGATATTCCATGCAGATATGGATGAGATTGAACAACAAAGGGAATATCATGTGGCAAATGAAATTGCAAAAGAAGTAGAGGAACTATATCAAATTAAGTTTCCGCAAGCAGAAATAGCCTATATTGCCATGCACTTACTTGGAACAAAGCTAGTTACCCAGAAAAAAGGTCATATTGATCATGTGATTGAGGATGATATTCTTCAGCTAGTTGATTTTGTCTTGGCAAAGATGGAAGAAAAACTCGATTTAGGGATTTCGAAGGATGAAGAGCTTATCTTTGGCATGAGCATGCATTTGAAGCCAGCTGTTAATCGAATCAAGTATGGCATGAATATTAGAAATCCGATGTTGCAAGAGATTAAGAACAATTATCCACTTGCTTATGAGGCGGGAATTATTGCAGGACTGGCAATTAAAGAGTATACAGAAATTGAAATGGATGAGAATGAGATTGGCTATTTAGCTTTGCATATCGGTGCGGCAATGGAAAGAAAAAAATTACATTCAGGTCCAAAGCGCTGTCTTGTAGTTTGTGCTTCTGGCTTAGGAACAGCACAGTTAATTTATTACCGATTAAAATCTTATTTTGGAAGCAACTTAGAAGTGATTGGGACAACCGAATATTATATGCTTGATCAATATAATTTAAATGAGATTGATTTTATTGTAAGCTCCATTCCAATCAAGGAAAGCTTTGCTGTACCTGTGATAGAGGTAAATGCGATTCTAAAGGAAAGTGATTTAAAAGCAATTGAAAAATTTATTTTAACGCAAAGTAATCATCAGCCAATGGAATCATTTTTCCTTCAAGATCTTGTTTTCTTTAAGCAAGCATTGCATACAAAAGAGGAAGTATTAGCCTTTTTACATGGACAATTAATGGAGCAGGGTTTTGTGGGGAAAGCCTTTTTAGAAGCAGTATATGAACGGGAAAAAGTGGCCCCAACCTCTTATGGAAATTTGGTTGCAATCCCACATCCAATTACTCCGCAGACAGAAAAAACATTTTTATGTGTTTGCACGTTAGATAAGCCCATTGACTGGAATAACAATCCGGTGCAAATTGTCTTCTTACTATGTGTGAAAAGAAATAGCCAGGAAGACTTGCAAGAAATGTATGATGTCCTTGGGAAATTTATCGAGGATCATTCGAGCGTTCATAAAATATTAAAAGCAAGCTCTTATGAGGAATTTTTACGAATAATGAAAGAAGCATAAATAAGAGGAAGTATGCACTTAAAAAATAGTTTAAAAAAAGTGGGAATCTACCTTTTCGGTAATATTCCCACTTTTTAAATAGCTTTTTTCTTATTCTGCTACGTCAGCCCACTTATACTCATAAGTTGCTCCAAATGGATTTACGAATACGTTTTGAACTTTTGGTGAAATTAGTTGTGCTCTAGATGCTTGGTAAACAGGTGCAATTGGTGCATCTTCAAATAATAATTTCTCTGCTTTTAGGAAATTTTCATAACGAGCAACATTATCTGTTGCATATTTTGTTGCAGTATCGCTAACTAACTGATCATATTCTTTATTGGAATATCCAGTTTTATTGTTTCCTCCGTCTGTAATCCACAGGTTCATGAATGTATATGGATCAAGGAAGTCTGGACCCCATCTAGAAAGTTGAAGCTCATATTGCATATTAGTATCTAAGTCAAGTCGTTGCTCTTTTGGAACTTGTTTGATGTTAACTGTTAGTCCTTCTAAGTTTGTTGATAGCTGATTAGCAACATATTGGATTAATGTTTTTGTTGTCGCATCATCATCTGCTAAAAACTCAAGCTCTACTTTATCAGTACCTAACTCTTCTAAACCTTTTGCCCAGTATTCTTTAGCTGCTTCTAAATCATAGGATACAAGATCGCCGCTAACTTCACGGAAGTCTTCTCCAGTTTCTGGCATTGGAGTGAAGTCTGTTGGAACAAGTCCATCCGCTACGATAGAACCGTTATTTAAGATTTCGTTAACTAAAGCCTCTTTGTCAAATGCGCGGCTAATAGCTAGACGAATATTTTGGTTTGCTAAAGCCTCAGATGTTGTTTGGTTAAATTTAAGGAAGTAGACAAATGTATCTGCTGAAACCACATAATTCTCATCTGTTGAATATTGGTCAACTAAATCAGATGTAAGATCCATACGGTCAACAGATCCCTTTTCATATAAGTTAAGTGCTGTTTGTGGATCTTTTACTACTTCAAATGTTAATTTATCCATTTGAACTGTGCTTGCATCCCAATAATTATCGTTCTTTGCAAGTACCCATGAATTACTTGTGCTATCCCAATCGGACATTGTGTAAGGTCCGTTTGCTAATAGGCTTTCAGAACTTGTTGCAAAGCTATCCCCTTTTTCCTCCACAAACTTTTGATTAAGTGGTAAGAATGTGCCGAATGTAGTTAATGTTTCAAAATAAGGAGTTGGGTTTTCTAATTCTACAACAAGTGTATAATCTCCATCAGCTTTTACTCCTAGTTGGTCAACAGCAAGTTCACCACTGCTGATAGCAGAAGCATTTTTGATTACGCCATTCATCATATATGGACCATATTCTGATCCAGTATCAGGATTGACAGCACGTTGCCATGCGTAAACAAAGTCATTTGCTGTAACTGGCTCTCCATTTGACCACTTAGCATCTTCTCTTAATGTAAAAGTCCAAGTTAAACCATCTTCACTAACGGAATGCTTTGTAGCAATACCAGGTGATGGTTGTGTATCTTTATCTAAGCGGTAAAGACCTTCCATAGTAGCTCCTAAATAGATAAATGAAGATTCATCTGTAGCTAAAGATGGATCCATTGATGGAATGGCCTCAGGATTTAAAAAGTTAAGGACCTTTTCGCCGGAATTTTTTTCATTGTCGTCTGCATCTGTAGAAACGTTGGTATTATCACCAGAGCATGCTGCTAATACACTTAGCACAAATGCGAAAGTGAGAAGTAATAACCAATTTTTTCGCTTCATGAAGTATTCCCCCTGTTATTTATGTTTGTTAATTCTGAATATTGTATATGTAAAGAACATTCAAAACTATAAAAATGATTATACCTATTAATTAGTCAATTTGTAAAGTATTGTTGGATAATTATTGAAGAGATTAATATATTTGGGGATGATTTCTTTGTTTTTATTGCATAGTGTGTTTTTTTATTTAGAAAAAAATAAGATACTAGAAAATATGGTATGATAGAATTGGAAAATAGTTTGTAAACTATTCAAAATGTGTAAATCTATGAGCGAATTGATAGGGAGGAAATAAGAATTAATGGAATGGAAGAATTTATATAGAGGCTTTATTATGGGAATTAGTGATTTAATACCTGGTGTGAGTGGTGGAACAATTGCCGTCATTTTGGGTATTTATGATCGTTTGCTAGATGCCATCAGTGGTTTTTTTAGTAAACGCTGGAAAGAGCAATTAGGTTTTTTAATACCGTTAGCGGTCGGAATGGGTACTGCTCTTTTATTGTTAAGCAGATTGATTGAATTTTTATTGGAAAATTATCATGAGCCCACACAATTCTTTTTTATTGGATTAATCATTGGTGTCATTCCACTTATGCTTAAGCAGGCACAGCCGAAAAAAAACTTTGGTTCCCGACATTATATTATTCTAGCATTAGCGGCTATTCTAATTGCTTCAATGGCTTTTTTAAACCCAGAAAAGACTACCGAACCAATAACCTCTTTATCTTTATTATCGGTCATTGGGTTATTTTTCTCTGGCTGGCTTGCCAGTATGGCAATGTTGCTTCCTGGAATTAGTGGCTCGTTTATTTTACTGCTGCTTGGTGTATATTCAACAGCCATTAATGCATTATCTACATTAAATATCCCAGTAATCTTGGTTATTGGACTTGGTGCAGTAGTTGGATTTATTGGAAGTAGTAAAGGGATTAAATATTCACTATCCCATTTTCCGCATATCACTTATGCAATCATTATAGGGCTAATTCTTGGCTCCCTTTTCGTTGTTTTTCCAGGAATGGTTACAGGAATAACAACCCTTATATTCTGCTTGATTACTTTTATATTAGGCCTTAGTGTAACAATGCTTTTTGGTTCGGAAAAAAAGCTTATTAAAGGAAAATCTGATAAATAATAACAGATTAACGTTTATAGGAAAGAGAGAGATTGGATGAAATATCGCAAAGCGACTGTTGACGATATCAACTTGCTAGTGGAAATGAGGAAAATTCAATTAGTTGATGAAGGAATTAAAGCTGATAAAGATATTGATAACGAGCTGAAAACTTTCTTTCAGAAGAAATTAGCTGAAGGAACTCTTATTCAATGGGTAGTAGAGGAAGAGGAGCAAAACGAGATCATAGCAACAGGAGCAATTGTTATTTATGACTTTCCTCCTTCCTATACTAATAAGAGTGGAAAAAAGGCTTATGTAACCAATATGTATACGAAAAATGATTATCGTGGAAAAGGAATTGCTACAAGTCTATTAACAAAATTAGTAGACGAAGCCAAAAACTTAAACATTACGAAAATGTGGCTAGGCGCTTCAAAGCTTGGTAGACCTGTTTATAAGAAGTTCGGCTTTAAGGAAACAGATGAGTGGATGGAGTTGGAGCTATAAAGAGAAAAAGGCTGTCCTGCTTTAGAGGGCAGTTTTTTTTAATTGTTGAGGGGTTTTTTATCAACAGTTTGTAGGCGAGAGTGGAGTTTGATTAAAGACCGTTTTGTTAGGAAAAAGGGAGGAAAGTAACAGAGAAAGCTAGCTCAGCAAAGAAATTTGCTAAAACAATCCACAACCTCAATCAAAATTTACAAAATAAAAGGAGCTCCCAAAAAAGGAAGCTCCTTGAGATTAACATCTATTAATTACGAATCAAATAATCAAAAGCACCTAAAGAAGCAGTTGCACCTGAACCCATAGAAATAATGATTTGCTTATAAGCACTGTCTGTACAATCTCCAGCTGCAAATACACCTGGTAGGCTTGTAGCGCCATGCTTATCAACAAGAATTTCACCCATTCTATTACGTTCAACAGTACCTTCTAACCAATCTGTATTAGGAACAAGACCGATTTGAACGAATACACCTGCAAGCTCGACATGTTTTTCTTCGCCTGTTTCACGTTCAATATAAGTAATACCGTCAACTTTATCAGTACCAGTAATTTCTTTTGTTTGAACATTTTTAAGAACTGTTACATTTGGTAGACTATAAAGACGCTCTTGTAAAACAGAATCAGCTTTTAATTCTGACATGAATTCAAGCACTGTTACGTGTTTCACAATTCCTGCCAAGTCAATAGCAGCTTCAATTCCTGAGTTACCGCCACCAATTACAGCAACATCTTTTCCAGTGAATAATGGTCCATCACAGTGTGGGCAATATGCTACACCTTTGTTCTTAAATTCTGCTTCACCAGGTACGCCAACATTGCGCCAGCGAGCGCCAGTTGATAGAATCACAGATTTACTTTTAAGTACAGCACCATTTTCTAACTCGATTTCTATTAAACCTTTTTTCTCTAGGCGTTTAGCACGTTGAAGGTTCATAACATCAATGTTATATTCTTTGACATGTTCTTCTAAACTAGCAGCAAGTTTTGGACCTTCTGTTTGTTTCACACTAATGAAGTTTTCGATAGCTAAAGTGTCCATAATTTGACCACCGAAGCGCTCTGCAACAATACCTGTGCGAATTCCTTTACGAGCAGCATAGATTGCAGCACTTGCTCCAGCGGGACCACCACCGACTACTAATACATCAAAAGGATCTTTGTCAGCAAATTCAGAAGCATCAGCTGTGCTACCCATTTTTGCTAAAATTTCTTCTAATGACATACGACCACTGCCGAATGATTCTCCATTAAGGAAAACAGTAGGGACAGCCATGATATCCTTGCTTTCTACTTCTTCTTTGAAAGCTGCCCCATCAATCATTGTATGTGTGATGCCAGGGTTTAATAGACTCATCACATTCAATGCTTGCACAACATCAGGACAGTTATGGCAAGTTAAGCTAATGTAAGATTCAAAGCGATAGTCACCTTTGATTGCTTTAATTTGATCGATTGCTTTTTGGTCTATTTTAGGAGCTCTACCACTTACTTGAAGTAAAGCCAATACTAAGGAAGTAAATTCATGACCAAGAGGGATACCGGCAAATGTGATTCCAGTGTCCTCACCGACACGATTTACACTAAAGCTTGGTGTTCTCTCTAATTGGGTCTTTTCTACTTTAATGTGTGAAGACATAGTAGCTAGTTCATCAACTAGTGCTAGCATGTCGCGGGAAACATCATCAGAACCCGCGCTAACCTTAAGAACTACATCGCCTTCCATCATTTGCAGATATTGATTCAGTTGCCCTTTTATCTCATTATCTAATAACATATAGAGCCACTCCCTTAAATTTTACCAACAAGGTCTAGGCTTGGCTTAAGTGTTGTGCTACCTTCTTGCCATTTTGCTGGGCAAACTTCACCTGGATTGTTGCGAACATATTGTGCAGCTTTAATTTTGTTTACAAGTGTGCTAGCGTCACGGCCGATGCCATCTGCGTTGATTTCAACAGCTTGGATTTTACCATCTGGATCGATAATGAACGTTCCGCGATCTGCAAGACCAGCTTCTTCATTTAGAATTTCGAAATCACGAGAGATTTTTTGTGTTGGGTCACCAATCATGATGTATTCGATTTTACCGATAGCATCTGAATGATCATGCCATGCTTTATGTGTGAAATGAGTGTCTGTAGAAACAGAGTACACTTCTACACCAAGGTCTTTTAATGTAGCATATTCATTTTGTAAGTCTTCTAGTTCAGTTGGGCAAACGAAAGTGAAATCAGCTGGGTAGAAACAGAAAATGCTCCATTTACCTTTTAAGTTTTCTTCTGTTACTTCAATAAATTCACCTTTTTGAAATGCTTGAGCTTTAAATGGCGCAACTTCTCTTCCAATAATTGACATCTTTTAAATTCCTCCTATTATGAATAAAATTTATTACTAGTTTAGACGAATAATCCAAACTTATGCAAATAATAATTATTACAATTCAACATTTATTATTATATAAACCTAATTATTTTGTCAAGGATAAGATAGAACTTAATAATAATTATTTTAATTTTTATATACCATATTTCTCGCTTCCTTTTGTAAAAAGTAGAAAACATTAGTATGAAATTCAAGTTATTTTTGTTGCATATTCAGTGATTTTCATTTGTTAAGGTTTTTTCTCAATTAAGGACCATTAACAAAATTTATTCGTAAAAGTCTTTCCCTCTACTAAACTTGTAGAAGGAATTTTAATCGTTTTAGTAGAAAACAGTATATAGTAATTTTCGATAATTTAAAAAATTAAGTTATTTTATGGTGGGAAGGAAGTTTAAGATGAAACTAACATCTAGGGAAATGGAAAAATTAATGATTGTAGTTGCTGCAGATCTTGCCCGTCGCCGGCAAGGTAGAGGCTTGAAATTAAATTATCCAGAATCGATTGCCATTATTACATATGAAGTCTTAGAGGGTGCGAGAGACGGCAAAACAGTAGCAGAGCTGATGCAATATGGAGCAACTATTTTGAAAAGAGAGGATGTAATGGAAGGCATCCCGGAAATGATCCCAGATATACAGGTAGAGGCAACCTTTCCTGATGGAACGAAGCTTGTTACCGTTCATAATCCCATACGATAAAGGAGAAGTGCAATGATTCCTGGTGAATACGTTTTGAAAAAGGAAGAAATTATTTGCAATGAAGGAAAAAATGCTATCACAGTAAAAGTGCTAAATAAAGGAGATCGTCCCGTTCAGGTTGGTTCTCATTTTCACTTTTATGAAGTAAATAATTCCTTGCAGTTTAGTAGAGAGGAGGCAGTTGGAATGCATTTAAATATCCCAGCCGGTACTGCTGTCCGCTTTGAACCGGGAGACGAAAAGGAAGTACAGCTTGTTCCCTTTTCAGGGCAGAGAAAGGTCTATGGTTTAAACAATCTAACAAACGGTTTGGTATAAGAGAGTGCAAGAAAGGAGGCTTATTAATGAGTTTTCGGATGACGAGAAATCAATATGCAGATATGTTTGGCCCAACAGTTGGAGACGCTATTCGCTTAGCAGATACAGAACTTTTTTTAGAGATAGAAAAAGACTACACGATATACGGAGATGAAGTAAAGTTTGGTGGGGGAAAAGTAATACGTGACGGGATGGGACAGCACCCGCTGGCTACACGGAAGGATACGGTTGACCTTGTCCTAACAAATGCCATTATTCTTGATTACACAGGAATATATAAGGCGGATATTGGCGTAAAAGATGGGAAAATTTCAGCAATCGGAAAAGCTGGAAATCCTTTGTTGATGGATAGTGTCAATATAGTGATTGGAGCTGCTACAGAAGTAATTGCCGCAGAAGGAAAGATAGTTACGGCTGGTGGGATTGATGCACATATCCATTTTATTTGTCCTCAACAAATAGAAACGGCCCTTAGTTCAGGAGTTACTACAATGATTGGTGGAGGTACTGGTCCTGCAACAGGAACGAATGCAACAACATGTACACCGGGAGCTTGGAATATTCATCGCATGCTTGAGGCAGCAGAAGCCTTTCCGATGAATTTAGGGTTTCTTGGAAAAGGGAATGCATCAAGTGAAGACGCGTTGGCAGAGCAAATTGAAGCAGGAGCGATAGGCTTGAAGCTGCATGAGGATTGGGGGACTACAGCTGCAGCTATTGATACAAGTTTAAAAGTTGCGGATAAATATGATGTGCAGGTAGCAATACATACAGATACTTTAAATGAAGGCGGCTTTGTTGAAGATACCATTGCTGCCATTGATGGACGAGTTATCCATACTTATCATACAGAAGGCGCAGGTGGGGGCCACGCACCAGACATTATAAAGGCAGCTAGTTATTCGAATATTTTGCCATCTTCTACAAATCCAACAAGACCTTATACGATAAATACACTGGAAGAGCATTTAGATATGCTGATGGTTTGTCATCACTTAGATCCATCGGTTCCGGAAGATATTGCATTTGCTGATTCTCGTATTCGCAAAGAAACCATTGCAGCAGAAGATATTCTTCATGACTTAGGCATCTTCAGCATGATTTCATCAGACTCTCAAGCTATGGGAAGGATAGGGGAAGTAATTACTAGAACATGGCAAACGGCGGATAAGATGAAAAAGCAAAGAGGGAAACTGGAGGAAGACAAGGGAGTTGGCGACAACTTTCGTCTAAAGCGATATGTATCAAAATATACGATTAATCCAGCAATTGTTCATGGGATTTTTGATTATGTTGGATCCATTGAAGTAGGAAAATTAGCTGATTTAGTTGTATGGGATCCTGCTTTCTTTGGAGTGAAACCGGATCTTATTTTAAAAGGAGGTTTAATTGCACATAGCATAATGGGGGATCCTAATGCTAGTATTCCCACACCACAGCCTGTTTTTTATCGGCCGATGTTTGCAAGTTTTGGTCGTGCAAAATATCAAACCTCGATGACATTTGTTTCAAAAGCAGCCTATGAAAAAGGAATTCATCAAGCGCTTAATTTGCAAAAAATAGTTAAGCCTGTTGCTGGAATAAGAAAATTAAAAAAAGCAGATATGCTTTTTAACGGAGAGACGCCAACCATTGAAGTTGATCCGCAAACCTATGAAGTAAAGGTGGATGGAAAGCTTGCGACATGCGAGCCAGCAAAGACGCTGCCAATGGCACAGCGATATTTTTTATTTTGAGGTGATTAAGATGATTATTGAAAAGATTGTCGGAAATATAGCAACATTAGAAAAAAGAGCAAATCACGTAGAAAGAGTTTATTTGCACAGTGATGATTTATTAAAAAGAGTCCAGCGAGTTGTGACAGACCATGGAAAGGAAATCGGCATTCGCTTAGCAGATAAGAGGGAACTCCTTGATGGAGACGTATTATACATGGATGATAAGAATATGATTGTCATTTCTGTGAAGGAAGATGATGTTCTAACCATTCAGCCATTAAGCATCCAGCAAATGGGTGAAATTGCACACCAGCTTGGTAACCGTCATTTACCTGCACAATTTGAAGGCAATGAAATGATTGTTCAATATGATTATTTGGTTGAAGAATTATTACAGCAATTATTAATTCCCTATAAAAGAGAGAATCGAAAGGTAAAGCAGGCTTTCCGCCATATTGGGCATAGCCATGACTAATTCTTTATATCCATTGCTACAGCTAAGTGATTCTAACTTTCCTTCGGGGGCATTTTCTCACTCCTTTGGCTTGGAAACATATATCCAAGAAGGGACAGTTACGGATAAGCACAGCTTTTATGAGGCATTAACAATTTATTTAAAGAAACAGCTCGTCTATGTAGATGGTCTTGCCTTTCACTTAGCATATGAAGGAATCGCAACAAGTAGCTGGGATAAAGTTTTAGAAGTAGATAGAATTTTATACGTTTCCTCTCTAGCTGAAGAAACAAGAATGGGAAATAAAAGAATGGGGGAAAGGATGGCTAAGCTCTGCCAAGACCTCTATCACTCTGCTAATATAACAAAATATATTTCCCATATAAAAGAAAAGGATGCTTTTGGACATACAAGCATTGTATTTGCGATTCTTGCTCACTATTTGAATGTGGAAGAAGTGCTTGCTATGAAAACCTATCTTTTCACATCCGTCTCTTCCCTTGTTCAAAATGCTGTGCGCGGCATCCCTTTAGGACAAACCAATGGACAAAAGATACTGGTTGAAATCCAGCCGTTAATAGATACGTGTGTGGATACCATTATGGGGTTAACAATAGATGATTTTGCGAGTGTTAGTCCCGGACTTGAGATAGCACAAATGAGGCATGAACAGTTACATGTCCGTCTTTTTATGTCATAAGTTTAATTATTTAGCAAATGGAGAGTGAAATAAATGGAAGCAATACGAATTGGAATCGGAGGCCCAGTTGGTGCAGGGAAAACGTTGCTTGTTGAAAAATTAACTCGTTCTATGCAACATGAGCTTAGCATGGCCGTTGTAACAAATGATATTTATACGAAAGAGGATGCATTATTTTTACTGAAAAATGGTGTGTTGCCAGAAGATCGAGTTATCGGTGTAGAAACAGGAGGATGTCCTCACACCGCCATTAGAGAGGATGCGTCAATGAATTTCGCAGCTATTGATGAGCTAAAGGAATTACATCCAGACTTAGAGCTAATATTTGTCGAAAGTGGTGGAGATAACTTGGCTGCAACCTTCAGTCCAGAGCTTGTAGATTTTTCTATTTATATTATTGACGTAGCTCAAGGAGAAAAAATCCCACGAAAAGGTGGGCAAGGGATGATTAAATCGGACTTGTTTATTATTAATAAAATTGATTTAGCTCCATATGTTGGTGCGAGCTTGGAAGTAATGGAGCGAGATACGATTGCAGCAAGAGGAGAGAAGCCTTATATTTTTACAAACTTGAAAGAGGAAATTGGACTTTCAGAAGTAGTGGAATGGATTAAAAAGCAAGCATTTCTCATTGGACTATAGATAATGACTTATACAGGTGTTTTGCAATTTTCTGCAAAGAAAAGACAACATAAAACAGTGCTTAGTGATTGTTATTATGAAGGAGCTATGAAAATTACGCGGCCAGTTTATTTAGAAGAAAGTGCACCATCCATTTATTGTATTCATGTAGGAGGAGGTTATGTGGATGGAGATAGATATAAAACATCCATTTGTGTGGAGGAAGACGCCGCAATCTCTGTTACCACCCAATCCTCTACAAAAATATATCGAACACCAATGGACTATGTGAAGCAAGATACGGTGATTACCCTTGAAAGAAATAGTATATTAGAACACTTTCCTGATCCTATAATCGCTTATGAACAAGCTAAATATTTTCAAAATACAGTTGTACATATGGAAGAAGGATCCTGTTATTTTGCTAGTGATATCATTACTCCTGGATGGGCGGCGGATGGGAGTTTCTTTAAATATGCATGGATTCGCTCCAAGCAAAAAATATATAGAAATAATAAACTAATCTTCTTTGATCATCTTTATTTGAAACCGGAAGAAGACTTTACATCTATTATGCAAATGGAAGGTTTCACCCATATTGGAACACTTGTACTTGTACATGACCAAGCGGATCGCTCCTTTTATCAAGAATTGAATCACTTAGTGGAAAAGGAGGAAGAGGATATACGCCTTGGTATTTCCAAACTACCTGAAAATGGAGTCATTTTACGCATTTTAGCTTGTAATACCGGAGTAATTGAGAGAATCTTTCAATCAGTGCATACCTATGCACGGAAGTTTCTTTTAGGAAAAGAAGCACTTAGATGGAGAAAATACTAACATAATAAGTCAAACGGAGGAACATCAATAATGGAATTTGGATTGCTGTCCATCTTATTATTTGGACTAATACTTGGATTTAAGCATGCATTAGAACCAGATCATGTAATTGCAGTTTCTACGATTGCGAGTAGAAGCAAAAATTTATGGAATTCCTCTTTGTCTGGGGTATTTTGGGGAATTGGACATACCTTTACATTATTTGTATTTGGGTTAATTGTCATTGGATTAAAACAGGAAATATCAGATCCAGTAGCGATGTCTTTGGAATTTATAGTTGGCATCGTCCTTGTTTATTTAGGAATTTCAAATGTTTTTTTAAAAGAAAGAAAAACACATTCCCATCACAGAAATGGAGCAACTTCTTATTGGAAGTCCACTTTATTAGGATTAGTTCATGGGCTTGCGGGAAGTGCAGCAATGGTTCTATTAACGATGAGTACAGTACATACCATATGGGAAGGTGCAATTTATATCATTATTTTTGGTATAGGGACCTGTGTCGGCATGTTACTATTTACTACTGTATTAGGTGTCCCATTTGTATTCTCAAACAAAGGGGTAACGGTAAATGCCCTTTTTACAAAAATCACAGGAAGCATCAGTATCCTATTTGGAATTTATTATATGTATAACATCGGAATCAATGATGGTTTATTTAAGATTTGGATATAAGATCATTAAAAGAGGCTGGGACAAAACTAAATAACTAGTCTTTAAAGACGAACAATCTTTAATTTAGCTCTTAAATAAAGCTACTTTCTGATGGTTATCTATGTTTTTTAATATAGTTAAGTGTAAAAACTCAGTCGTTCCATTGCGCTACAGACGCACGATGCGCCGGGGAGGAAGCTAAGCCTCCTCGCTGCGCTGCGGGGTCTCAGCCTTTCCTCTATTTCCCGCAGGAGTCGAGCGTCCTCCGCTCCATTACACTTCGTTTTTAAACCTTTTTCTAAAAAACAAACACGAACTATAATGTAATTTAATTACATTATAGTTCGTGTTTGTTGTTGGTTGAAATGCTTATGTCTCAGCCTCTTTTAAATCCCTACTTTATTGAATCAAGACTGACTTCTTTCTACTCCTCCATGAATACTTTTTAAAACAATAAATAGTAATTAGTATTCAATAGAATTTTTCTTTTTAATAATAATTCAAATTAGGGAGAAGATAGTAAGAATAAGATAAAAAATGGTGGGAGACAATATGATCGGTCATAGTCTGAAGACAATCATGGTATTTGTTGGAGTTTACCTTCTTTATATTGTAATTTCTTGTGTCGTTGTTCCTTATTTTTATCATCCCAAGGCAGACCCTTTTTGGAAGCCAGCGACTAAACTCAATCAGAATGATAAAAAAGTGGTCTCGCCTGATAAAGTCGTTTTATTACAAGATAGGGAAGACTCAGGTTTAGCAAGGCTACAATTGATAAAGAATGCAAAGAAATCTGTTGATATATCTACTTATGCAATACATAAGGGACCATATGCAGATTTATTTTTCGGCTGTTTGTTTGATGCAGCCAATCGTGGTGTCAAAGTAAGGCTTTTATTAGATGGCATAGTCAATCAATTCAACAAAGATTTACGTTTATATAGCTATGCGATATTTACTCATCCAAATATTGAATTGAAGTATTATGAACCTCTTCATTTAGGAAAGCCTTGGACATGGAATAATCGATTTCATGATAAGCTATTTATCATTGATAGTGAACTTGCTATAGTGGGTGGAAGAAATATAGGGGATAAATACTTTAGCGCAGCAGGAACAAAAGGAGCGTCAAATGATCGAGATGTTATTGTATTTACAGAGGAACAAAAGGATACCAGTGTATTAATGAAAATAGATGATTATTATCAATATGTTTGGGAACATCCTTTTTCAAAGAATGCAGTTAAAAAAATATCACATAGGAAGATACAATTAGGGAAAGAAAAAGCGGAAGAAGCAATGGACCTTCTAACACATGCAAAAGATGTGTATCCATTGCCAATAGATAAAGCAATAGATTGGAAAAAAGATGCTTATTCAACTGACAAGGTATTTTTGCTGCACAATCCACATCAGCGGGTTAATAAAGATCCATTAATTTGGAAGGAACTAATTTCTTTAACCGAGCAATCTACAAAGTCCATTTACTTAGAAAGTCCATATATTGTTCCTACGAAGAAAATGCTTGAATATGTAAAGCCAGAGAAAATAAAAGTAGATCATTGGAAGGTGCTGACAAACTCTGCTGCATCAACACCTAATATGGTTGCTTTTTCAGGATATTGGTCAAACAGACACTATATCATTAATTGGGTCGATGAATTATTTGAATATCAGGAAAAGACAGAGTCCCTTCATGGAAAAACATATATTTTTGATGAAAAAATTAGTTTGATTGGTTCCTACAATGTAGATGCCAGAAGTACGTTCCTAAACACAGAAACCATGCTTTTGATTGATAGTGAAGAATTTGCTCACTTTTTGCAGAAAGAACTAAATAAAACGGTCGATAACCATAGTCTTCAGGTTTCAGAAGATGGAAGCTATAAAGCAAAAGAAGATGTAGAGCAAGCAGATGTGGCATTTTGGAAGAGAATAGCTATAAAAACTTTAGCTCCTATCATCAAATTGTTTGCATTTTTAGTTTAAAGGAAGAAGTGAATTAGATTATTTTCTAGGAAATATATAAATATATTGTTAAAAGCCTCCTTGTTTCACGTGAAACTTGGAGGCTTTAAATGGTTTAATAAAGAACCATACCTGCATGAGTTTATATTTTTTTAAAAGAAAGGTACAGGGGAATGGAAATTGTCTAATACAAAGGGAAAAGGTAAGCAATTGCTTTGCCCCCTATAAAAGGGAAGGTAAGCACAGGAATAAGGATACAAGAGAAGATTTTCATAGCTATTCAACTAAATAAAAAGAAAAGCCGGCATCTCGAAGAATGTGTGGCTTTAAGCAGGTGAATAATAACGGAATAAACAAAGCTTGAGGAATAAAGTTCATCAACCTAACCCAAAAAGTAAAAACAAAAAGCTACCTAATCAGGCAGCCTCTATCTCACTCATTAATGCATGCATATTCCCCTCGGAATCACGAAAGAAGGCCATCCAGGTTTCGGTAGTTCCCATCTTAGCAACAAGGTGTGGTTCACTTTCCATAAGAACCTTCTTCTTCCATAACTTCTCATAAGCTGATTTGATATCCTCCACTTGAAAATAGATGGTTGAGCTTAGATGATCAAATTCTTCATTTTCAGGTAGAGTGATGAGTAAACGCAAACCGTTACAAACAAAAAAGGCCATATTATCTGTTTGAAACAAAAGTGGAAGGTCAAGTTTTTCTTTATAAAAGTGAACGGCTTGTTCTAAATTTCTTACTGTTACGCCAATTTGTCCAATTTTTTGTATCAAAATAGTTCTCCTTTCTATGAAATTATCAGATAAATCCATTATATAGTATAAATATTTCCAAAATCTATCAAATATCTAATGGAGGATTTACTTTTAGAGTATGGAGGTATCTTAACTATATCAAATTTAAAAGAGTAATAATCTGTAAACTAGTTCATCCTGATAGGAAGAAGGGAGGATGAGGATGTTTTCTCTAGACGATCTTGATAAATTCGCATGGGCCTTTTTCGTTATATTGCCTATTGTTAGCTTGATTCATGCCTCTGGACACCATTTTTTTGTTTGGCTGTTTGGCGGAAAGGGTGATTTGATCGTTGGAAAGGGGAATGAGCTATTCTGTATTGGTCCCATCCATGTTCATTTGTTCTATTTTATAGATGCAACTTGCTATTATAAAGGAATTGAAGAAAAAAAGAGATGGCAACGGATTTTAATTCATAGTGGAGGAATTTTATTTAATCTATTGTCCGTTTTAGTAATAAATTTATTCATTATGCAGGATGTTTTCCCAAGAAGCTCCTTTTTCTATCAGTTTGCGTATTTCTCCCTATACTATATCTTCTTTGCGTTGCTTCCTTTTGATTATGGAGAAAATGCACCAAGTGATGGCAAGGCCATTCTATTGGCATGGAAACAGAAGAAGTAAGAGAGAAAGTGACTAATTTGGGAATAAATATTGCTCATTTGGGGTATATGACAAAAACTACAAGATCTATAGAAGGAGGAATGGCGTTATGTTAAACCAAGCGAGAAAAGAGTTTCATATAGTAAAAGGAATTGCTCCGAATGTAAATCAGGAAGCGTTATTTAATAATAAAAGAAAAGTGTTTCTATTTGGCTCTCCGAGTTATACAAATATTGGCGATCAGGCCATAGCGTATGCGGAAGAGAAATTTATTAAAAATTGCTTCCCTTACTATGAATATATTGAAATTATGGATTATGCAACAGAGGAAGGAATCGATTTAGTTAAAAAGATTATTAAAACGGATGATGTTGTTTGTTTTACCGGTGGAGGAAATTTAGGAAGCCTGTACTTGGATATTGAGGAGGATCGCAGAAAGGTCATCGAGTCATTTAAAGATTACCGAACGATTGTGTTCCCTCAATCTGCCTTTTTTGAGGATACAGAGGAAGGACAAGCAGAAAAGAAAAAAAGCCAAGAAGCATATAACAAAAATCCTAACCTCACTTTAGTAGCAAGAGAGAATCAGACATTAGAAATCTTAAAAGATACTTTCCAAGCAAATGTACTGTACACTCCAGATATGGTGCTATCCCTTTCCATTGAACCAAGGGACCTTGAAAGGGAAGGTGTTCTATTTGTTCTAAGAGCAGACAAGGAAAAAGTAACAGAAGAAAATTTTGTCTCAGACTTAATGAACTTGGTTGGAAAAGATAATCCAGTGGAACGAACGGATACGGTGCTTTCAGAAGTTGATGTGATTGATTATGCTGATCGTGAAACTCAATTATTAAAAATGCTTGATAAAATTGGTTCTAAAAAATTAATAATCACAGATCGGTTGCATGCAATGATCTTTTCAATTATCACAAAGACTCCTTGCTTGGTATTCGGGAATAGCTACGGAAAAGCGAAGCACTCGTATAATGATTGGCTACATGAATTATCATTTATTGAGTATACCGATAATAAGGATTTAAACGAGCTTCCAGCTATTATTGAAAGATTACAAAGTGTTGAGCCCAATAAGATTGATGTTAGAGAGGATTTTCAAGTGTTGAAGGATTTTTTTAGAGGGTAAAAGTAGTAAAGGAGTATCCGTTTAGGATATCTCCTCAGGCTGTCGAGAAAGTCTCGACAGCTTTTTTCACAATTTCACTATACAACATATAGTGGTTTGATAATATCTTGCGAACCATATATTGTGGTCGAAATCAATTAAAACATCAAAAACCCCCTTTTTTCAAAATCATACTTTTAAAAATAGGGGGTTTTTCTACAATCTGAGGAGTATCCGTTTAGGATATCTCCTTTTACTATGTAGTTTCCGATAATTTACTATGCTCCAAAAATTTTTGATCCATGGACTTCTTTCATCTCTAACTGAACAGATAGAACTGGAAGGTTAGCAGAGGTAATCCCTCCACCAGGAAGAATAATGATTTTTCCAGCAGCGTATTCGATATAACTTTTCAGCGTAGGTATATTATCTTCAATTTTAGTAGATAGAGGACCACCATGTGTTAATATCCGGTTTACCCGATGGGAAATGAGCCAGTCGATTGCTTGGTTCTTTAACTCAGGAGCAATATGATCAAAGGCCATATGAAAGGTAACCTCCAAACCAGTAGCAGCGGTTAAGCATCTTTCCATTGCTTCTTCATCAATCCATTGCCCTTTATTTAAACAACCAATTACCACTCCATTAACACCAAGCTGTTTAAAAAGATGAATATCCTGGCACATAATATCCACTTCATCTTCGGTATAAATAAAATTCCCACCTCTTGGACGAACAATTGCCATTACTTTAGTATTGGTATTTCGACAAAAGGAGATAGTTTTAGCAGCAACACCATAGCTAACAGTCGTTCCCCCTACAGATAGATTATCGCAGAGCTCAATCCGATCTGCACCATTTTGAATAGCTCTTGGGACGAGTGTGAAGTTTTCTACGCAGATTTCTTTTATCATTGTCTCAACACCTTTTAATTAACGTCTAATTTAGCAAGTGTACCATATATTTACTGTGAAAAATCGGTTATACTTGATGAAATATAAAATTTAGAAAATTAGGGAAATAAGGAGAGGGAATTGAGTGATATTACATACTTCTATTCAAGGAAAAGGAGAACCGATTGTATTTCTTCATACTGGTTTGCAAACAGGGTTAACAGATTTTGAGTATCAAAGAGCTTTTTTTCAAAGGCATTATCAGGTGATTTCTCCTGATTTAAGAGGGCATGGGCATTCTGTAGTATCCAATTTTTCTAATTTCTTTGATGAATCTGCTAATGATTTGTTTGAAACGTTGGAGCATGTAGGAATAGACTCTGCTCATATTGTAGGAGGATCAATAGGAGCATTGGTAGCCATCATTTTTGCAAAAAAGCATCCTAAAAAAGTAAAGAGTTTAACTATCTCGGGGATTATGCCCTTAAAGCCTGATAATTGGGAAGAGTTACATCTTAAAGACATAGAGCAACAAAGTCACCTTTTGCAAAAGGAAGAGGTAGCTGATTATTTCAACCAAATTCATAGAGGGGATTGGAGAGAAGCCCTTTTAATAACACAAGATTCAACGTGGTATCCATTTCATGAAATTAAGGATATACATGCATTAAAGATGCCGATTCTTTGCATAGTAGGCGAAGGAAAAAGAGACGAGATAGAGGGCGCTTGCTATTATCAAGAAATAAATTCGAATATGCACATTGCAGTTGTTCCTTTTGCGGCACATTTAGTTCAGGATGAACAGCCGGAGATTCATACTAAAATGTTAGATTCTTTTCTGATGAAATATGGCGATGCAAACATAAAAATGGGTGAGGAAAGTTAACCACTTATTAAAAAGTAAAGTGGGTCTTGTTTTATAATTTCCAATATGTTAAAGTATTTGGAAAATAAGAGGTGATTGAAATGGTTAAACGTACGCACAGCATCAACCTTTCACAATTACATCATCATAAAAAGTAGTCTTGCTATTTCGATTTAAAAATCGTACATAGGAAGACTATTTCTCATGAAACCGCATTTGATTAAGTTTTAACTACTTAAATCAAGGGCGGTTTTTTATTTTAAACAGGGGGCATGAAAAAATGAAGAAGATGATTTACCAAAATGTTAAAGGAACAATGGATTATTTACCGAGAGAGGAAGAAATCAGAAGAAATATTCGGAGAACAATGGAAGATGTATTTATTCAGTATGGCTGCAAACCGCTTGAGACACCTATCTTAAATTACCAAGAATTGCTTGCTTCTAAATACGCAGGTGGAGCGGAAATTTTAGAAGAAATGTACACTCTTTCTGATCGTGGCAAAAGGGAGCTGGCGTTGCGCTATGATTTAACTATTCCCTTTGCGAAAGTGGTAGCGACGAATCCAACGCTAAAAATGCCTTTTAAACGCTATGAGATTGGCAAAGTATTTCGAGATGGTCCGATAAAGACGGGGAGATATCGAGAGTTTACACAATGTGATGTCGATATTGTAGGTGTTCCATCGCAAATGGCAGAAGCAGAGCTTATGATGATGGCTTTGAATATTTTTGATAAATTAAAGATGGAAGTAACGATTCAATACAATAATCGAAAATTATTAGTTGGGTTTCTTCGTCAATTGAATATTGCGGATCAATTGATAAATCGGGTGATTTTGATAGTAGATAAAATAGAAAAAATTAGTAAAGAAAAAATAAAGGAAGAACTAAGAGATGCTGGATTAGAACAAACAGTAATAGAGGAGATTGATGCTTTTTTACAAAAGGATTTAATCGGCATAATAGAGTACTATCAACAGCTGGCAGAAAAAGAAGAGAGCATTAGAAAGGGGCTGGAAGAATGGAATGAATTACAATCGTATATAAAGAAGTTGGGGCTGGAGCAATATTGCGTATTCAATCCGTTTCTTGCGAGAGGTCTTGAAATTTATACTGGAACAATCTATGAAATTTTCTTAACTGATAAGAGAATAAAGTCGAGCATAGGTAGCGGCGGAAGATATGACAATGCGATAGGCGGATTAATTGGCTCAAAGCAAACCTATGCAACAGTGGGTATTTCCTTTGGGTTGGATGTTATATTATCTGCTCTTTTATTAGATAAAATAGATTTTGATGATGCAAAGCTGGATTACTATATTATTCCGATTGGTCGACCGCTGGAAGCTTTTTTAGTTGCGAAAACACTTCGTGACAAAGGCTTTAAAGTAGAGCTCGAGTTAGGAAAGAAAAAACTGGTGAAAGCTTTAGATAAAGCAAATAAAGAAGGTGTCAAAAAGGTGATTATACTAGGAGACGAGGAAGTGGCAGGCAATATGTATAAAGTGAGAGATATGAAAACAGGAGAAGAATGGATAGTGAATTTCGAATATTAATCATTAGACGAGGCAGTAGATGGGAGACATTTACTGCTTTTATTTATGTGAGAGTTGATTCAAAGGATATTAGCAAGTTAAAAAAATAGTCTCTAAGCCCGAATGGAAGGAAAAACGAGCAGGAAGGTAACAGAGAATCCGTCTCTGATCCCGAGCGGAAGAAAAAAGGAGCGCGGAGGTAACAAACCCGTCTCTAAGCTCGAATGGAAGAAAAAAGAAGCGCGAAGGTAACAGAGTGGTCAAAACAAAGCCCATTTTTCATAAAAAAGAAGGTAATAGAAAAAACACGTTCCTATTCGTTTTCAAATCAATCAAAACCCCCTTCTCTACTACAGCTAAAAGCATTTTCCAAAGAAACGTCTTCAACAGACTATTTCCAAAACAAAAGAAGCATACTACAAAAGAAAAAATTAAGATTAAAGTTTATTCGTTGTAATGTTACTTAAATGATGATAACATATAGTTATGTAACATTATTAGGAGGCGAACGGATGGAATATGTCGATCCTATAAAAGAAATTGAAAGTATTAATGCAATTAAAGAAGTATTGCGTAAACAATCACAAAGAGATTTGTTGCTTTTTGTGTTAGGTATAAATACTGGGATAAGAGTAAGCGATTTACTTGCATTGAAGGTTCAGGATGTAAAAGATGAATCTGGAATGAAAGAGTTTTTGTATCTTCATGATGCTGACGAAGTAAAGGCATATTATTTAAACGGTAAGGTGCATACGGAGTTAGAGAAATATATGGAGGAACGCGAATTTAAAGAGGATGAGTTTTTATTTAAGTCACAGAAAAATAATCAACCAATTACTCGCCAGCAAGCTTATCGGATTATTAATAAGGCGGCGAGGCTAGTTGGAATTCCCGGGAAAATTGGAACCCATACGTTGAGAAAAACTTTTGGCTATCATGCATATCGAAAAGGGATTGCGATTTCCTTATTGATGAATGTATATAATCATACATCGAGGGCAGAAACGTTAAAGTATATTGGGATTGATAAGCAAGAAAAGCGTTTAGTAAAAGTGGATGTCAATCTTTAAAAAAACCTCCACCAAACTAGGTGGAGATTAGTCAAACTTATAAATAGTCATCATCATTACTAGCATCTGTATCAATATCAACATTAGTTAATTCGTTAATGATGTCCTCATGGACTTGAACTTGCAATGTATCTTTATCTTTCATAAATTTAAAAACACCATTATTGAAATCAGTGCCTTGTTCTTTAAAGAAAATTCCCTCATACATTACATGTTTTGTATGATTGAAAATTAGGCGATAGCCATTTCCCTCTTTTACTAAATATGCACGTACACCTTTTTCATATTGGCCTTCTGGGTTTTTCAAAAAGCGTGCAACAGAAATAATATGAAGATCAACAAAAGGGATTTCACGCAATAAGGAATTAATAATGGAGCCTTTAGCAATTTGTTCCCAACGGCTTTGTGCAGTTTGACCAAGAACAATTTGTGTGATTTTCTTCTCTCTAGCTACTTCTGCAATCACTTTAGAGATTGGTCTCGATTCCTTATCTTTAATGATAAACGCGTCGGCACTATGACGTTTAGCTAATTCTTTCCATCTAGCAATATAATTTGATTTTTCTGCATCCAACTCATCAAATGGTTTCGGATCAACCGTAAGGATATAAAGTGGACAATCAAGCATATTCGCTATTTTACAGCCTCTTTGTATAAGGCGTTCACCGTTAGGTCCGTAATAAACGCATACTAGAATACTTTCATCCATGCGTTCTTTTCCATTTACCATAATTTTTTTCACCTCAATAGATGTGAATGATTTACACCACTAATAATAAACTATGTATGACTATAACGTATGCTACTTTATGAGTCAATGCATTTCTTAAATTATCCAAATGACAATTATTATCCGTTTCTTTTACTAATAGTAAGGTTAGACATAGTTTCCATTATAAATACGTTTTATCTCAAGAAAACCCAAAATATAAACTTGCATAAAAGGAGGAGGATACAACAAATGACATGGTTACATTTTATGATATTGCTGCCATTTATGTTTGCACTAATTGTACCTTTTATATATAAAAGGCTAACGCCTCGGATTCATACAGGTTGGTTCGTCCTGTTTGTTCCATTCACCATTTTTCTTTTCCTATTGATGTACATCCCTAAAATAGCGAAAGGAGAGGTGTTTACTTCTACAGTCAACTGGATACCTGCTTATAATATTAACTTTACTACGTATTTGGATGGACTAAGCTTAGTATTTGGTTTATTGATTGCTGGAATAGGGGCTTTGGTGATTCTGTACTCTATATTCTATTTATCAAAACACCGGGAAGCTTTGCATAACTTCTATGTCTATTTATTGTTATTTATGGGGGCGATGCTTGGGCTAGTAGTATCTGATAATTATTTTGTTTTATATGTATTTTGGGAAATTACTAGTGTATCCTCCTTTTTACTAATAGCTTATTGGTATGAAAGAGATCGCTCAAGATATGGTGCCCAAAAAGCAATGTTGATTACTGTCTTTGGCGGGCTAGCTATGTTAGCAGGACTGATCATGCTCTCTATTATGGCAGATACGACAAGTATTAGAGAGACCTTAGCGAATGTCCATCTAATCCAAAATCACGGTTTATTTATACCAGCCATGATTCTTCTTTTGCTTGGCGCTTTTACAAAATCGGCGCAATTTCCGTTTAGCATCTGGCTGCCTGATGCTATGGAAGCACCTACGCCCATTAGTGCGTATTTACACTCTGCCACGATGGTAAAGGCAGGAATTTATCTAGTTGCTCGTTTGACACCGATTTTTGGCGGCACAGCAGAGTGGTTTTGGTTTGTTGTAGGAATTGGTTTATTCACTTTATTATATGGATCCTTTAATGCAGTGAAACAGACAGACTTAAAGGCATTATTAGCCTATTCAACGATTAGTCAATTGGGACTGATTATGAGTTTACTGGGTATAGGTTCTGCTGCATTATATAAGGATTTAGGAGTAGAAGAAGCGGGATTATATGCAACAGCTATTTTTGCAGCTATTTTTCATTTAGTAAACCATTCCACCTTTAAGGGTTCTTTATTTATGGTTGTAGGGATTATTGACCATGAGACTGGTACTCGAGATCTTCGGAGACTTGGTGGATTAATTCACTTAATGCCCGTATCCTTTACGCTTACTGTAATTGGTGGCTTTTCAATGGCGGGTCTTCCTCCATTCAATGGCTTCTTAAGTAAAGAGATGTTCTTTACTGCTGTAGTGAATGCCTCCCATATGGAAATATTTAATCTTCCATATCTGGGTATGATTATTCCCATTATTGCGTGGATTGCAAGTGTCTTTACCTTTATCTATTGCATGATCTTGGTATTCAAAACATTTAAAGGAAAAAACAAAGCGCCAAAATTAGATAAAGCGATTCATGAAGCACCAATTGGTTTATTAGTCTCGCCGATTATTTTAGGGGCATTAGTTATTCTGTTCTTCTTTATCCCTAATGTTGTTTCCAAGTATTTATTAAAGCCAGCTTTTGCATCGGTTTTACCATCTCTTGCGCATACGGTGGAATCCAAAAAGATCAGTGCCTTCCATGGATTCAACACAGAACTTTGGATGACGATTGGGGTTGTGGCTGTTGGAATTATCTTATATTTACTATTAAAAAAATGGTATAAGATTTATCGCCTTTATCCACAAGCTATCACCTTAAGCAATTTATATAATCTTAGTTTGGAATATATGGAGAAGGTGGCAAAATCAATAACAGATTTTTATATGACAGGATTCCTTCGTGATTATTTAGTCTATATATTTGGATTCCTTATTGTCATAATCGGGGGATCTCTCGTGTTGTTTAATGGGGTCACGTTCGATATGTCTCAGGACTCACCAATTAGTTTTTTTGATATTGGCATAGTTATTGCAATGATTATAAGCTCGGTTACCGTTCTTTTCTCTAAATCAAGGATTACATCCATTGTAGCAGTTGGTGCCCTAGGATTTCTTGTCTCGTTTTTCTTTGTACTTTTTAGAGCTCCTGATTTGGCACTCACACAATTAGTAGTTGAGACAGTGACAACCGTTTTATTCTTACTGTGCTTCTATCATTTGCCGCAATTAAAGAAGGAAATTAGTAGGATTCGTTTCAAAGCGGTCAATGCCATTATTTCAATAGGAGTAGGCGCAGTTGTTACAATTGTTGCTCTTTCAGCTAATGGTACCCATCTATTTGACTCTATTTCGAGCTACTATGAAGATTCCTATAAATTGGCAGGAGCAAAGAATATTGTTAATGCTATTTTAGTTGATTTCCGAGGGATAGATACAATGTTAGAGATCCTTGTCCTTACAGTTGCTGGTCTAGGAGTGTATACATTAATAAAAGTTAGGCTTGTAGGAGGGGATAAGAATGAAGAAACCAAATGATATTATCATTCGAAGTGTCACAAAGGTTGCCGTCGTTATTATCCTTACCTTTGCCATAAATCTATTTGTATCTGGACATCACTTTCCAGGTGGGGGATTTATTGGCGGACTTACCTTTGCTGCCGCGATTATTTTGCTTTTTCTCTCTTTTGATATTGAGACTGTTCGAAAAAATATTCCTGTTGATTTTAAAGTGTTAGCAGGGGTAGGTGTATTAATTGCTGTTTTAACAGGTGTTGGTGGAATGGTATTTGGGGAAGCTTTCTTGACTCAAGCATTTGGATATTTTGACTTGCCTGTTTTCGGAAAAACAGAGTTAGCGACAGCTGTCATTTTTGATATTGGCGTTGCTCTAGCCGTTATCGGTACAGCGATAACCATTATTATGACGATTGGGGATGATCGCTGATGGAGACATTAATGTCTATTCTAGTGGGAGTATTATTCTCCATTGGAATTTATCTTATTTTAACAAAGACATTATTACGAATAATTTTAGGAACATCTATACTTGGTCACGGTGTAAACTTGCTTATTATTACAATGGGGGGATTGAAAAAAGGTGGTCCTCCCCTTTTAGGAATAACCGATCACACTTTTGCTGATTCGTTGCCGCAAGCATTGCTGCTAACAGCTATTGTTATAAACTTTGCAACGACTGCTTTGTTTTTAGTCCTAAGCTATCGAGCATTTAAAGTGCTTGGCACCGATGATACAGATTTATTGAGGGGTAATGAGGATGAATAATATTGTAATATTGCCGATCATCCTTCCTATCGTTTTTGCGATGATTATGGTGATTTTTAGAGACAAAGTTACGCTTCATCGAATATTAAGTCTAATAGCAATTATTTCTGTTTTTATTGTAACGATTATTTTAATCTTTCAAATTAAAGCAGAAGGAATACAGTCCATTCAGTTAGGGGGATGGGAGGCGCCGTTTGGCGTAAGCATGGTTGCAGATATGTTTGCAGCGCTTCTTGTTTTAGTTACTAGTATTATTGGATTTTGTTGTTTATTATACGCATTTCATTCAATTGGTGAGCAAAGAGAAAAATATTATTTTTATCCCTTATTTTTGGTCTTAATAACAGGGGTTAACGGATCTTTTTTCACGGGTGACATTTTCAATCTATTTGTCTGTTTTGAAGTAATGCTTGTTGCTTCATATGTATTAATTTCATTAGGAGGAACAAGAGTTCAGTTAAGGGAATCAATCAAATATATTTTAATAAACATTATCTCATCTTTTCTATTTCTAGTGGCAATTGCTTATTTATATGCGATTACAGGAACGCTAAATTATGCACATTTGTCGGTTCGAATTGCCGAAGTTGGTCAAGATGGATTAATGACAACCGTAGCGATATTATTTTTAATTGTGTTTAGTTTAAAGGCGGGGCTATTTTTATTCTTCTGGCTTCCAGGCTCTTATAGTGCACCACCGACGGCTATATCCGCTATTTTTGCTGCCCTTTTAACAAAGGTTGGAATGTATGCAATTATCAGAGTATTTACTTTGATTTTTTATCATGAAGTACAAATAACACATTTATTAATTGGCATCCTTGCAGGTATTACGATGACACTTGGGGCAATCGGAGCGGTTGCCTATAGAGATATTTATAAGGTAATGACCTATAATGTGGTCATTGGTGTCGGCTTTATTTTAGCAGGAGTCGCTACTTATACAACGGTAGGGATGACTGGTTCTATCTATTATTTCATTCATGATATGGTGATTAAAGCACTTATTTTCCTATTAGGAGGCACCATAATCCATCTAACAGGAACAAGTAAATTAGATGAGATGAACGGATTGATTCGCTTGCATCCTCAGTTAGGTTGGATGTTCTTTATTGCAGCATTGTCTTTATCAGGGATACCTCCTTTAAGTGGCTTTCTAGGTAAAATATTTATAACAGAGGGGACATTTACTGCAGGATACTATTGGCTAGGCGCATTCGGACTGATTAGTAGTTTATTTGTTCTTTACTCTATTATGAAAGTATTTATGTCGGTGTTTTGGGGATATACGGATTTAACACTTGAAGAAGAAAAAGGGACAACAAAAGGATTAATGCTGCCAATTTCTGTGCTTACTTTCTTGACGATTGCTTTAGGCATTGGGACAGAAGGAATACATGAATATGTAGATATGGCAGTGGAAGGGTTAATGAATCCTCTTTATTATATAGAGGCTGTTTTGGGAAATGGAAAATAAAAGGAGTAATTAAATGGATGGAAAGAGGTGATTAATATGCCTATGCAAATATTAATTAACTTGTTAATAGGTGTCATTTGGATGTTTTTGCAAGACACCTGGAATGTATTGACCTTCTTTACTGGTTATTTATTTGGAATTCTCGTTCTCTTTATCTTGCGCCGCTATATGTCAACTAACTTTTATTTAGAGACATTTTTTGCAGTCATTAAGTTGTTCGTTGTTTTTATTGAACAGCTGTTTACATCGAGTGTAGTCGTCATTCGACAAATAATAAAACCTAGGATTAATATTTCCCCAGGAATATTTTCCTTAGAGACGGAATTAGAGGGGGAATTAGAGGTTTCCTTGTTAGCCTTATTAATGAATTTAACCCCGGGCTCAGTTGTTGTGGAGGTCACTTCTGATAATAATAAGTTTTTTATCCATGCAATGGATATACCCGCTCAAAAAGAATCCATCTTTCGTTCGAAGGAAAAATTTGAAAAGGCTATTAAGAGGGTGACTCGTTATGATTGATAATCTATTGGTTGGATCCTTAATTTTACTTGTTCTATCTATATTTGCAACGGTTTTTCGGCTGGTCAAAGGTCCATCTGCTCCAGATAGAATTCAGGCGCTTGATTGTTTGGGGATTAATTTAATTGCCGGAGTAGCTATCTTTTCTGTGTTGCTTCGAAATACAGGTTTTTTTGAAGTAATTTTATTAATAGGGATTCTATCATTTATTGGAACCATTGCCTTTGCACGATATATTGAAAGAGGTGTAGTCATTGAGCGAAAACAATCCGATTGAGCTTATAGCAGTTCTACTTATATTTTTTGGCGCTATCTTCTGTTTTCTTAGCTCATTAGGACTAATAAGACTTCCAGATGTTTATACGAGATCACATGCTGCATCCAAAGGCTCTACAATGGGAGTACTTTTTACTCTTGTTGGAACGTTTGTCTTTTTTATCATAGAGGGAACTTTTAGTATTCGTTTATTTCTAGGAATTTTCTTTGTTTTCCTAACCTCACCTGTCGCATCCCATGTAGTCGTGCGTTCTGCCTATCGTTCTAAAGTAAAGCTTGCGGATGTAACAGTACAAGATGATTTAAAGGCTGAAATGGAAGAAGAAGGAATCGAAACAATAGAAGTTCAGCACAAGTAGGCATAGATTGATTTTTTTGGATAGGAAAATTAATATTGGAACGATTGAGGCTGTGGATTCATTAAAAAAATTACGTTACATCTTCATGAAGAGAGAAAGTTATTTATTTCTAATTGACGAAATTTCGCGATTTCTATATAGTTAAAAACGAAATACCCGTACTGAGACGGGAGAGGTTCATAGCGAATACCCTCTATAAAAAACTATGGATACATGCAATCAACGCCATGTCCATAAAAAGGATATGGCTTTTTTGTTTTATTCAGCTAGTTTCTGCGTAAGGTAAAATACCTCTCTTTTATGCAGTGTTGGGAAACACCAAACAAGGAGGAGCTCAAATGTCTGGAAGAAAGAAAGAAGAAGGATTAACAGATTTAACTTTGTTAGGAAATCAAAATACTCAATATAAAAGTGATTATGCACCAGAGGTGTTAGAATCGGTAGATAATCTCCACTCTGATAGAGATTATTTTGTAAAATTTAATTGTCCAGAGTTTACTAGCCTTTGTCCAATAACTGGACAGCCTGACTTTGCCACAATGTATATTTCCTATATCCCAAATAAGAAAATAGTAGAAAGCAAATCTCTTAAATTATATTTATTTAGCTTTCGCGATCACGGTGATTTTCATGAAGATTGTGTCAATATTATCATGAATGATTTAATCAAACTATTAGATCCTCGATATATCGAGGTTTGGGGGAAATTCACTCCACGTGGCGGAATATCAATTGATCCATGGTGCAATTATGGAAAATCGGGCACTAAATTTGAAGAGATGGCAGCCCATCGATTAATGAACCATGATATGTATCCAGAAAAAGTAGATAATCGATAATAAAAAACCAGTTAACAACTCGCAATTTTGTGGTTGTTGACTGGCTTTTTAAAGTCATATTTTCCTTTGTGGATTAAGGCAAGATATTCCCAGCAGCGCGATAAATACTGTACCATTCTTCTCGTGTTAAATGAACATCACTTGCTTTACAGCAATCGATTAAACGATCCACATTCATTGTTCCAATAACCGGCTGCATGTTAGCAGGATGGCGCAATAACCACGCAATCGCAATAGTTGTATTGCTGACTTGATACTTTTCAGCAATTTCATTTATTTGTTGATTTAATTCAGGAAATTTTTCATTTCCAAGGAATACCCCTTCAAAAAAACCATATTGGAATGGAGACCAAGGCTGGATTGTAATATCATGCAAGCGACAGAAGTCTAAAATACTGCCATCACGATTAATTGCAGAGTCATTCTCCATATTTACATTGATTCCATTAGAAATCATATTGGCATTTGTAATACTTAGTTGCAATTGGTTAGCCACAAGAGGCTGTTTCACATATTTTTGCAATAGTTGTATTTGCATCGGATTTTGGTTAGAAACGCCAAAATGACGAACCTTTCCAGATTGCTCAAGAATTTGGAATGCTTCTGCAACTTCCTCAGGTTCAACTAAAGCATCGGGACGATGAAGCAGAAGGGTATCTAAGTATTCTGTTTTTAGCCTACTTAATATTCCATCAACGGAGTTTAAGATATGTTCTTTTGAAAAGTCAAACATTCCTTTGCGAATGCCACATTTGGATTGCAAAATAATATTTTCGCGTACACTTGGAGACATATGAATAGCATCTGCAAATATCTCTTCACAAGTACCGCTACCATAAATGTCTGCGTGATCAAAGAAGTTAGCCCCTTGTTCTAAAGCAGTTTGTACAAATTGCTCTGCTTCCTTTTTTTCTAATGAGTTAATACGCATGCAGCCAACCGCTACTACAGGCACTTCTAAAGTACTGCTACCTAGTTTGATTGTTCTCACGTTTCTCAGTCCCTTCTATTAATAGAAAACGCTTTAATAATTGTGCAAGATTAAAATTTCTAATACAGTAGACCATTTTTATTTTGCCATAGAAAGGAGATGAACACCAACCTTTAGACTTATGAAATCGAAAAATACTCCTTTTCTAGCAAAAAAAATAGAAAAGGAGTGCACTCCCATTTCGAGATGGAAGAAGCACTCCATTTCTTTTCCTATTATTTTGAATTTTAATCCTCCATTGTAGAAAGATCGCCAGTAGGGAGTCCGAGTTCCCAAGCCTTTAAAACACGTCTCATTATTTTTCCGCTACGGGTTTTAGGAAGCTTTTCGCAAAATTCAATTTCTCTTGGAGCGGCATGAGCGGCCAAGCCTGTTTTTACAAATATACGTATTTCTTCTTTTAATTCATCTGTTTCTTTATAGCCGTCAACTAGTGCAATAAAGGCTTTAATAATTTCACCTCGAATAGGATCTGGCTTTCCAATTACACCTGCTTCTGCTACTGCCGGAAATTCAATTAGTTTGCTTTCCACTTCAAATGGACCAACTCTTTCTCCAGCCGTCATAATAACATCATCCACCCGTCCCTGAAACCAGAAGTAACCTTCTTCATCCATATAAGCGGAATCACCAGAAACATACCATTCATCATGTTGAAAATAACTATTGAACTTCTCCTGATTATTCCAAATTGTATGCATCATTGATGGCCAACCTTTTTTAATGGCTAAATTCCCCATCTGATTTGGCGGCAAAATATTTCCGTTATCGTCCAGAATAACAGCTTCTATCCCTGGAAGAGGTTTCCCCATTGAGCCTAACTTGATATCCATACAAGGTAGATTACATATCAGCTGTGCACCAGTTTCAGTCATCCACCAAGTATCATGAATGCGATGTCCAAATACTTCGTGACCCCACCGGATTACTTCCGGATTTAGCGGTTCACCTACGCTTAGAATATGACGCAAGGAGGAGAGGGTGTATTTTTCGGTAACCGTATCCCCAGCTGCCATTAGCATCCGGAATGAGGTAGGTGCACTGTACCAAACGGTCACTCCAAATGTTTCAATCGTTTTATACCAAATATCAGGACTAAAGCGCCCACCTGCAACCACATTTGTTGAGCCAGTTAGCCAAGGACCAAAAATGCCGTAGGAGGTACCTGTTACCCAACCAGGGTCAGCTGTGCACCAGTAGACATCATCTTCTTGTAAATCTAAGACCCACTTTGCTGTCTGGTAGTGCTGGATCATCGCATTGTGGACATGAAGCACACCTTTTGGTTTTCCAGTGGAACCAGAGGTATAGTGAAGGATTAATCCATCTTTACGATCAACCCATTCTATGTCTAATTCAATAGAAGCAGAGCGAAAATATTGAAGGAAATCTTTTGTTTTATCATCCTCTTGTACATCTTCCCCAACAATAAAAATTGTTTCTAAAGCTGGTAATTCTGTATGTGGAATCCTATTTACAAGCTCAGGTGTAGTAATGATAACTTTTGCCTCACTATCATGGAGACGGTCCTTTACGGCATCCTCCATAAATGCTTCAAACAGTGGACCAACGATGGCTCCTAATTTTATCGCTCCAATTAAAGCGAAATATAATTCAGGGGAACGAGGCATAAAAATAAACACTCGATCGCCTTTTTTTACGTTTCCTACTTTTTTTAAAACATTTCCAGCTTTATTTGATAATTTCTTTAAGTCTTTGAATGTGTATGTCTCTTTTCTTGATGGATGAAAATAGTGGAGGGCTACTTTGTTGGCACGGTAATTCTCAGCATGACGGTCAATTGCTTCATAAGCTAAGTTAACTTTTCCAGTCTGATGCCAAGAAAATTCCTTTTCTGCTTGGTCCCATTTGAAATGTTGGTACAAGTCCTCATAGTTCTCAAGGTTATGCTTGCCTTTAACAGGTGGAAACGCTTTCAATTTCATTCATACATCCCCCTCATTTCAATTTTTTAACAACACTATTATAATGGGAAAACACTATATATACAATTTTAATGTTGTAATTGAATAAATATTCCTACATTTAAAAAATGGATAGGGGTATAAGTTAAAACTTTTCTATATAAAGGAATAAAGCGGCTGGGAAATAAGCATTTCTACCAACATTAAACAAGAACTATAATGTAATTAATTTACAAAAAAATTCGTGTTTGTTTTTTAGAAAAAGGTTTAAAAACGAAGTGTAATGGAGCGGAAGACGCTCGACTCCTGCGGGAAATAGAGACGCTTTAGAACCCGCAGCGCATGCGAGGAGGGCACTGAAAAAGTATAGTTTCTCCAAATTAAATAAGTATTTATTTATTTGAAAGCGAATATAAAGTTGGTTTGGAGAGGCGACAGCTCGACTCCTATGGGAGTTGCGAGAAAGTCCGAGACCCTGCAGGAACGCAGTGACGAAGCGGCTCGGCGCTCGCCCCATGGAAAGCGAGCTGTCGCCTCGGAAAACAAATGAAATACCCGAATTTAAAAGTCGGCCACCAACAATTATGATTATATTGCAGTTTTTCAGTGCCCTAGCATGCGAGGAGGCTCAGCTTCCTCCCCGGCGCATCGTGCGTCTGTAGCGCAATGGAACGACTGAATTTTTACACTTAACTATATTAAAAAACATAGATAACCATCAAGAGAAAGTAGCTTTATTTAAGAGCTAAATTAAAGATTGTTCGTCTTTAAAGACTAGTTATTTAGTTTTGTTCCAGCCTCTTTAATGGGAAAGTCTTCATTAAAAAGGACTATAAAAACAGTAGTATTAAATATAGTGAATGAAAAGCAAAATGAATAGATAAATCAAAAGAAGTAGTACTTGAAATTTAATTGTAGCGTAAAACCTTTTGTTAAACTTTTGAGATGGAAGTGGTTTTTCCTTCCATTCATCCAAGTAGTCATCATTTTTAAGAATCACGTGATGGAATCTTCGGAAGCTGAACGTTACTCCGTCAAAAAAGCCTCCTTTTGCAATATATTGAAATAGAAAAACAACGATATAAGAGAAAGTAAGATAAAAGACAGTATTAATATAAGAAACAAAAGTATATTCAGAAGAAAAAATAAAAAAAAGAATTCCCGTTATAAAGATATTTATTAGAAATAGAGACCATTTTTTATTAAGCATGTTTATTCACCTTTACTAAGTATGTTTGCAACACGAATAATCGTATTTTAACCTAACTTTTATAGAATGTACATTTTCGGAAGTCATATGACTATAAAATATTGAGCATATATACTATTAAATAGTCAAAAAGAGTGTCACCTTCTTTTTCATATAGTTGAATTAAACTAGGAGGAATCGTATTATTAATTACAATATTAAGGAAGAAAAGAACTAATAATGTAAATATATCCTATTATAAAATTCTACAATAATAATACTGTCTTCTAATTTATGGGAGAAAAGTATATTGGGATATGGATATTTTTAACAATTAATCGTTCTTTTGCCATATCTTTTGCTATATTTTTAATATAAATTTTTAGAATTTTAATATAAAAGTAAGCGCTATCTTTGTTATTCTAATGCAAAATCACGCTAGTGCACTATAGCAATATTTGAAATTATCTCTATATTTAGTCTTTACAACTCTACTAGAATAATAGTATACTCACTTTAGCTTCTTTTTTAGATGTAATTTACAGAATAATATAACAATGGGGGGTCTTTTTTAATGAAGCGAAAATTAACTTGGCTGCTTTCACTTACACTGATACTGAGTGTATTTTTAGCAGCGTGTTCTGGTGGCGATGATAACGCCTCTGAAGGTACTGATGGTTCATCAGAAGAAAATGTTGAACAAGTATTAAACTTAATTAACGGAGATGCGATTCCTTCTATGGATCCATCAATGGCAACAGATGAATATGGTTTCCAATTCTTAGGTGCTACTATGGAAGGTCTATACCGTTTAGGTGAAGGCGCTAAAGCAGTTCCTGGTATCGCTGAAAGCCATGACGTATCTGAAGATGGTTTAACTTGGACATTCAAGTTACGTGAAGATGCAAAATGGTCAAACGGAGATCCTGTAACTGCTAATGACTTCGTTTATGCTTGGCAACGTGCTGTAAATCCTGATACAGGTTCTGAGTACGGTCCATATATGATGGGTGGCGTAATTAAAAACGCTGCAGAAATTAGCCAAGGTGATATGCCAGTTGAAGACTTGGGAGTTAAAGCAGACGGCGATTATACTTTAGTTGTTGAACTTGCTAACCCAACACCTTATTTTGAATCTTTAACTTCTTTTGGTACATTCTTACCATTGAACCAAAAATTTGTTGAAGAAAAAGGCGATGCATTCGCTACTAGCTCTGAAAATCTACTAGCTAACGGTCCTTTCACGTTAGAAAACTGGGAAAGTACTTCTCAAAAATGGAATCTTGCTAAAAACGATACTTACTGGGATGCAGATACAGTTAAGTTAGAAACAATTAACTATGTAGTAGTAAAAGAAGCTCAAACAGCGGTTGACCTTTATGAAAAAGGCGAAGTAGACCGTACTGGTTTATCTTCAGACTTAGTTGACCAATATTCTTCTGATGAAGATTATACAATTAAAGCTGACAACTCTGTATTCTATTTGAAAATAAATCAAACAAGAAACGAAGCACTTGCTAATAAAAATATTCGCGCAGCTATCAGCCGTGCGTTTGATAAAGAGGCTTTAGTAGATACAATTTTAAATAACGGTTCATTAGTTGCTAATGGTCTAGTTCCAGCAGACTTTACTCCAATGCCTGACGGTAGTGGTGATTTCCGTGAAGTTAGTGGAGATCTTGTAACATTTGATACTGCTGCTGCGAAAGAGTTCTGGGAAAAAGGTTTGGAAGAATTAGGAACTGATTCAGTGGAAATCGAATTCCTAGGTGGAGATACCGATGTATCTAAAACAATGAACGAATATCTTGCTAACCAATTACAAACAAATCTACCAGGTTTAAAAGTAACTTTAAAACAAGTACCATTTGAACAACGTTTAGATTTAGATACTAATCAAGATTACGATCTTCAATTAGCTGGTTGGGGTCCTGACTACCTTGATCCATATACTTTCTTAAGCCTATGGGTTACAGATGGCGGAAATAACAAAATGGGTTACTCAAATGCAGAGTATGATAAATTGTTAGAAGAAACTACAACTACACTTGCTACAGATAATGAAGCTCGTTACCAAAACTTCTTAGAAGCTGAAAAAATTCTATTTGAAGATGCAGCGATTGCTCCTGTTTACCAACGCGGTGGTGCATTCTTATCATCTCCAAAAATTCAAGGCTTAATCGAAAATCCATTTGGACCAACATATGAATACAAATGGACTAGTGTAGGAGCTGCAGAGTAATTTCGCTTTTTTGAAAAATTCGATGCTATGAAATAAGAGGGAGTGTATGCTTTTATAGCATATACTCTCTTGTATTTTTGAGTAGGAAAATTCTGATTATAGCAAAAATAAATTATTATGCTATAATAAACAAAGAAAATTAGGAGGTGCACAGATGGCTCGATACTTACTTCGACGTTTATGGTATATGTTAATAACACTGTTCATTATCGCAACAGTCTCCTTTTTCCTGATGAAGTTCCTTCCAGGAAGTCCGCTGAAGGCTGACGATAAATTAAGTGAAGAACAAAAAACAATTATATTGGAAAAATATGGTTTGAATGATCCGATCCCTGTTCAATATGTACGTTATTTAGGAAACCTAGTGCAGGGGGATTTAGGGGTTTCGTTTGCATTTGATAATACGCCGGTTACAGATATTCTAACGTCTAAAATTGGCCCTTCTGCGCTTTTAGGTGGACAGGCTTTAGTGCTGGGAACTGTTGTTGGAATTCTACTGGGCTTAATAGCATCTATTTATAGGAATGGTCCCATCGATTTTACATCCACCATTATAGCGGTACTCGGGACATCAGTTCCATCGTTCGTATTTGCAGGACTATTACAATATTTCTTGGCGGTGAAATGGGACTTACTACCTGTTGCGCTTTGGGATGGGTTTGAATATACGATTCTACCAACTATTGCACTAGCAATCTCACCACTAGCTGTAGCTGCAAGGTTCACTAGAACTGAAATGATCGAGGTTCTGCATTCACATTATATAACGACAGCTCGTGCAAAAGGAGTTAGTGAAGCAGGAATTATTTTCAAGCATGGATTACGTAATGCATTGATTCCTTTAGTTACAGTAATTGGGCCAATGGCGGTTGGCTTAATGACAGGATCCTTAGTAATTGAGCAAATATTTGCTGTTCCTGGAATTGGAGAGCAATTTGTATCATCTGTTAATGTAAATGATTATCCGACAATTATGGGGACAACATTATTGTTTGCCTTTGGGTTTGTAATCATTATATTAATTATTGACCTCCTATATGGATTAATCGATCCTAGAATTAGAATTGCAGGAGGTAATAAATAAAATGGAAAAGAAAAATCTTAATCAAATTGATAAGAATTTATTTAAGCCTCTTAATCAAGAAGAAAATGTTAGTGAAAAAATAACGGCACCAAGTAGAACCTTTGGGCAGGATGCAAGAAGAACGTTAATGAAAAACAAGCCTGCTATAGTTAGCATATTCATAATTTTGTTAATTATTATTATGAGTATAATTGGTCCAAGTATGAATGACTATGGTAACGATGATCAGGAACTTTCTCGAGCAAAGCTTCCGCCTAGGGTGCCATTATTAGAGAATGTTTCTTGGTTGGGTCTAAATGGTACATTATCAGGTCGATATGAAGGCACTGATGTGGAAGATGCAACTACAAAGGCAATGGCTCGTTATAAAAGTACAGATGAGTTTGTTGATATTAAAGTCCTTGAAGAAGGAGACGGTTCAAGAAATTCTGCTGCTGTTAAAGCAACCTTTCATATCTATGAAGCAAAGGAGATGGATGATACCTATTTCTGGTTTGGTACTGATACACTTGGTCGTGACCAATGGACAAGACTTTGGGAAGGTACAAGAGTATCCTTAATCATTGCATTTGTTGCTGCAATTCTTGATTTATTAATTGGGGTAACATACGGTGGTGTCTCTGGCTTCTATGGCGGAAGAGTTGATAACGTATTACAGCGTATTGCAGAAATATTAGTAGGGATTCCAAACCTAGTAATAATTCTTTTAATGATGCTTATTCTCCAGCCTGGTATTGTCTCCATTGTTATTGCATTAGCAATTACAGGATGGATAGGTATGTCCCGTATTGTTCGTGGAGAAGTATTAAAGCTAACAAATCAAGAATTTGTTCTTGCTGCTAGAACGTTAGGAACATCAAATGGTACGATAATTAGAAGACACTTAATTCCGAATATAACTGGGATTATTATTGTTAATACCATGTTCTCCATTCCAGGAGCTATCTTCTTCGAAGCATTCCTAAGCTTTATCGGACTTGGTATTGTCCCACCTAATGCTTCACTAGGTGCTTTAATTCAGCAAGGGTTTGCCAATTTACGATTGTACCCATATTTACTAGTTTTCCCAGCGGCTGTATTATCAGTATTAATGATTGCATTCAATATATTAGGTGATGGTTTGCGTGATGCATTCGATCCAAAAATGCATAAATAGGAGAGTAGGTGTTTATAAATGAGTAAATTATTAGAAGTCAAAGATTTAAGAGTATCATTTAACACCTACAACGGTGAAGTACAAGCTGTTCGCGGTGTTAGCTTTGAGTTAAATAAAGGGGAAACACTAGCAATTGTAGGAGAATCCGGTTCTGGTAAATCCGTTACTTCCAATGCTTTAATGAGACTTCTTCCTGAACCACAAAGTATTATAAAAAGTGGAGAAATTTTATTTGAAGGCGAAGATCTTATTAAAAAATCGAAGAAGGATATGCAAAAAATTCGCGGAAAAGATATCTCTATGGTATTCCAAGATCCAATGTCTTCTTTGAATCCTACAATGAAAATCGGGAATCAAATCATGGAAGGTCTAATCAAGCATCAAAACATGAATAAAGCTGACGCTAAGAAACGTGCGCTTGAGTTGCTTGAATTAGTAGGCATTCCACAGCCAGCAATTCGCATTAATCAATTTCCACATCAATTTTCAGGCGGAATGCGTCAACGTGTGGTTGTAGCAATTGCGCTTGCGTGTAATCCGAAGATTTTAATTGCTGACGAACCAACTACAGCACTTGATGTTACGATTCAGGCTCAAATCCTTGAATTGATGAAGGACATTCAAAAGAAAACGGAGAGTGCGATTATTTTTATTACCCATGACCTTGGTGTAGTAGCAAATGTTGCTGATCGCGTAGCTGTTATGTATGCTGGTAAAATTGTTGAAATTGGTACAGTAGATGATATTTTCTATAATCCAAAGCATCCTTATACTTGGGGATTAATTGGATCAATGCCTACACTTGATAGTAAGGATGAAGAACTATTTGCTATACCTGGAAGCCCACCAAATATGTTAAAGCCTCCAGTAGGAGACGCTTTTGCGCCTAGAAATCAATTTGCACTAGAAATTGACACAGTGATGGAACCACCAATGTTTAAAGTTTCTGATACACATTATGCAGCAACTTGGCTATTACATGAAGATGCACCAAAGATTGAGCCACCAGAAGCGGTTAAACAAAGAATGCTTGGTTTCTCCAAAACAGGTCGCAAGGACGGTGAAAAAAGTTGACTAACGAAAAATTATTAGAAGTAAAGAATTTGCAAAAGCACTTTTCAGCTGGTAGAGATAGAATCATTAAAGCGGTAGACGGTGTATCCTTTGACATTTTTAAGGGAGAAACATTTGGTCTTGTTGGTGAATCTGGTTGTGGAAAGTCTACAACAGGTAGAACCATTATCCGTCTTTATGATGCAACAGGTGGAGAAGTTAAATTTGAAGGCGAAGATGTGCATGGAAAAAAATCAAATGCAGAGCTTCGCAAGTTTAACCGAAAAATGCAAATGATTTTCCAGGATCCTCATTCCTCTCTTAATCCGCGTATGACGGTACTGGATATTATTGCAGAAGGTATTGATAATCATAAGCTTGCAAAAACACCAGAAGAACGTCGTCAGAGAGTAGAAGAATTACTTGAAGTAGTTGGATTGAACAAAGAGCATGCTACACGCTTTCCACATGAATTCAGTGGTGGTCAACGACAAAGAATTGGGATTGCTCGTGCGCTAGCTGTAGAGCCAGATTTCATCATCTGTGACGAGCCAATTTCTGCACTTGATGTTTCTATTCAAGCACAGGTTGTTAACCTATTGAAAAAGTTACAAAAGGAACGTGGATTAACTTATTTATTTATTGCCCATGATCTATCTATGGTTAAATATATAAGTGATCGTATTGGTGTTATGTATATGGGAAATATGGTTGAGTTAGCAGAAGCAGATGAGCTTTATGATAATCCACTTCATCCATATACAAAATCATTATTATCGGCAATTCCGCTTCCAGATCCACGTTATGAGCGTGAACGTACAAGAATCGCTTATGATCCATCCGTACATGACACTAGTGAGCCAGCAGAGTTAAGAGAAATTACTCCAGGTCACTTTGTGCGTTGTACTACGAAAGAGTTAGAGAAGTACAAAAGAGAATTGAGCCTAAAGAAAAAATAAGCATCAAATTTAATCTATTAAAGAAGACCTCCCAATAATCCTTGCCAAGATGCAAGGATTTTTTCATTTCTCAGGAAATGAATCTGTATTCTTTTTCTTTCCCCTATCATTACATATGTAATCCTAAATGGAGGAAAAATCGTTTTCTAAAAAACGATAAAAACCGACATACCCTTACTTGACTAAACAGTATCTTGTCGAAGAAAGGAAGGCTGTGTTCTCTATAAATAGTAAAACTCCCATCCAAAAACACAAGAAAATCCAAAAAATATTAAAAAATTTACATGACTACGCTAAAATAAAGGAAAATAAGTAAAAGAAGAGTGGAAATATATATCATAGGAGTTCATAAATGGTCAATTCAATATTAAAATCCCAATACGATAAAGCGATTCAACAAACAAAAACGCTTATCATGGCTGACGTAAATAAGTATTTAGAAAAACAAGAAACTAAACCATCCTTTGAACAATACATGGCTGATCGAAAGGTGTTTATCGAGCAAATATGGTTAAACACATGGATTAATACAGCTGCCAGCCATATTCGTTATTCTGAAAAAAAGGATTATCTTACTAGTAAAGGTTTTGATATAAGTGATCTTAATAAAAAGGATATAAATCGATTGTTTCGAAATGAAATTCGAGATGTTGATGTATTTTCATATGAGGGTTGGCTTAAAGCACATATAGGCGACCATAAAGAGAAATGGGAAAATAGATATAAAGAGATACGGAAAATCTACTTACAACATGTAGAGGAAAATAATGATTTGGAAAGAAAGCGTAAATATTCCGCTAAATTCTCTTATTATATAGAACAATTAATGGAAAAACATTATGAGGAACTTTTTCTTTATATACGCTATTTAACGGGATGTAATATTGCTGTTGAGATCGATAGAAATGGGATTATTTTGCCTTCCATGGAAATAACGTTTGAAGAATATCTATCGAATGAAATGGACATGTCTTATAACCAATTTTACTTTTTAGAAGACAGAACAGAAACATATGAAAATTTAATTTTTCAACATCTCATTGATTTTTTTCCTTCATGGGTAAAAGATAAACTACCAACACGTATAAAGGAGGAATATCAAGAAGTATTTAATCAATCCTTATCCAACTCCTTTTTACTAGAAGCAAGTACGCCGTTACTTAAAGAAATTACAGGAGAGTTTCTAGAAGATTTATTTCCTGAATATATAATTGATTTAGAGAAGCTATTAGATATTCCTTTTGATATGGAGATTCATAAGGAGATAATGGAGAAGGATCGCAAAAGAAAAGAACTGAAAGAAGCGGAGGATCGCGAGGAACAAAGGCGGCGAAAAGAAGAAGAAGCAAGAATGATTGAGGATATTTTTGGTAAAGAATACTATCCTCCAACTAGTAGAAATATAAAATATGTATTGCATACCGGAGAAACGAATACTGGTAAAACGTATCAAGCAATTAATCGCATGATGGAGGCAGACAGTGGTTTATACTTGGCTCCATTAAGATTGCTGGCATTAGAGATTTATGAAAAACTAAATCAGCAAGGTGTACCTTGCTCTCTTAAAACAGGGGAAGAGGAAAAGCTTGTACTAGAGGCACAACATCAGTCTAGTACAGTAGAAATGTTTCATGAGAAAGAATATTATGACGTAGTGGTTATCGATGAATCCCAAATGATTGCAGATAAGGAACGGGGATTTTCATGGTATCGAGCAATAACGAAGGCAAATGCAAAAGAGATTCATATTATCGCAAGTCTACATGCAAAAAATATGCTTCTGCAGCTACTAGGCGATGCAAATGTGGAAGTCCACGAGTATCGTAGGGATACGCCGTTACAAATAGAAGGGGATTTATTTCAATTGAGCAAAACAAGGAAAGGAGATGCGCTTGTTTGCTTTTCAAGGAGAGGTGTATTAGAAACGGCTTCTGAGTTACAAAGAAATGGCTGGCAAGTAAGTGTAATTTATGGAAGTATGCCTCCAGAAGCTAGAAAAAAACAAATGCAGCGGTTTATTGAAGGAGAAACAAAGGTAATTGTTTCCACAGATGCCATTGGAATGGGGCTTAATTTGCCGATAAGAAGAATCGTATTCTTAGAAAATGACAAGTTTGACGGTATAAGAAGAAGGATGTTAAGCTCTCAGGAAGTGAAGCAGATTGCAGGTAGGGCAGGAAGAAAAGGAATATACGATATTGGCAGAGTTGCTTTTACAAGCGATCGTAAAAAGATGAAGTATTTATTAGAAAAAAAGGATAATGATCTTTATGGATTTACGATTGCACCGACTAATGCTGTATTAGAAAGATTTCAAAAGTACTCTAATAACCTTGGGCTTTTCTTCTATTTATGGGGACACTTTAAAAGTCCAGAGGGAACAAAAAAGGCATCCTTAGCAGAGGAAGTACTATTATATGAAATGATAATGGATACAATGGTGGAAGCTAGAATGTCCTTACATGACTTATTCAGCTTCTTGAAGCTTCCGTTTGCAACAAGTGAAGCAGCCTTACGTGCTCAATGGAAAATCAATATGGAGGCAATTGTTGAAAATAAGGATTTACCAGAACCTAAACTAAAAACAGACAGCTTGGAGGAGTTAGAGTTATCGTATAAGGCTATCGGCCTTCATTTATTATTTTTATATAAATTGGAAAGAAGAACAGAAGCATATTATTGGGAAAAGTTAAGAGGAGAATTGAGTGATCAAATAAATGATCATTTGAAAGCTGGAATTAAAGGGAAAAAGCGTGTTAAAACATGTAGAAAGTGTGGAAAAGAGCTGTCATCTAGATTTAAATTTTCTATCTGTAATGATTGTTTTCATAGAACATAATTTGGAGTAGTATTCTATTGCATATTGCTGACAGAGAAAGGGAAAAAGAAGAGGCTGGGATAAAACTAAATAAATAATTTTTAAAAAGAACAATCTCTAATTTAGCTCTTAAATAAAGCTACTTTCTCATGTTGGTTATCTATGTTTTTAAATATATCAAGTGTAAAAACTAAGTCGTTCCATTGCGCTACGGGGTCTCAGCCTTTCCTCTATTTCCCGCAGGAGTCGAGCGTCCTCCGCTCTATTTCAATTCGTTTTTAAACCTTTTTCCCAAATGATAAACACGAACTTTTATGTATATTATAACTCACTAGTGTTGCGTAAATAGTGTCATAATTTTCAGTTTAATTGTTTACTCTACTTAGAGCCAAAAAAGTAATTACCTTTCTAAAGGCGGCTCCTGTCCATTTGGAAATTTATTTACAATTAGACCTGTGCAACGACAACAATTTGTTGATTAAGGAATGGCTTTTCCTTCAATTTTGCGAAGCCAGACATGTGCTGGTTTCCACAATGCTGCCCTTAAATAACGGCTAATTTGCAAGGTTTTCCGCTTACTTTTTGTTTCGAGTTGTACCAGAACATGAAGACAAAAAACAATAAGTGCGATAAACACTTGATTTTGAATCGCCCATTCACTTTGACCGTAGAATTTCTTGATATTGANTACCTTTCTAAAGGCGGCTCCTGTCCATTTGGAAATTTATTTACAATTATACCTGTGCAACGACAACAATTTGTTGATTAAGGAATGGCTTTTCCTTCAATTTTGCGAAGCCAGACATGTGCTGGTTTCCACAATGCTGCCCTTAAATAACGGCTAATTTGCAAGGTTTTCCGCTTACTTTTTGTTTCGAGTTGTACCAGAACATGAAGACAAAAAACAATAAGTGCGATAAACACTTGATTTTGAATCGCCCATTCACTTTGACCGTAGAATTTCTTGATATTGAGATGTTGTTTAATCCATTTAAAAAACAGCTCAATTGCCCATCGTGATTTATACATTTCCGATATTTCTTCGGCGCTTAAGTCAAAACGATTTGTGATTAAATGAAGTTCATTACCTTTTGAATCTATTATTTTTAGAAGTCGAAAATAGTTTTCAGCTCGGTTTTGAGTTGTACCAATCAACACCATTTGATCCGACAAAACAGATGAATCCTTGGGTAGTTTAAAATCATAAACCTCCCGTACGACTGCGTTTTTTCGTAGCCTAGAAAGAAAAAAGTAGCCTTCATCGGTCATGCGATCAAAACGCTCGTAGTCTAGATAACCTCGGTCAAACACATACATGCATTCTTTATCGTCAACCATAATCTCAAGTTGACCACGATCGTGTTCGCTTGCCGTTGTCATCACGGCTTTTTCGGGATAGGATTCTCCCTTTTCCATAAATACAAGGCGTAAGTGTAACTTTACGCCTGCCTTAGTTTTGCGGAACTTCGCCCATTTATGATTGGTCAAATTTAGTGGCAAAGTACTTGAATCAATAATTTTTAACGGCATGACAAGTTTTGTGTAGTGTGTTTTGGCGTGAATTTGTCCGACTAAATCAAGGAAAAGTCTTTGAAACAAATCTGGATTTAGACCATTTAAACGGCGCGAGAGCTGAGAAATGCTTATAGAATCAAGGTCGATTTCCTTTTGAAGATGATCATCAAAAAGGCAATCACTTAACGCATGAAGACTTTCAACTTCTTCTAATTGTGCAAAAAGTAATAGTTTTAGGAATGATTCTGTCGTTAACTTTTTCGTATAGCAATCTAATTTCAATGTTTTCACCTGTTCTTCAAATAATTGAAGATTAATTGGCGAAAACCATTGTCCAAATGAAGTTTTTCGTGTAATCTTGTCCATGAGATTGGTCCTTTTTTAGTGGATTTGGACGGGTTACCACCTGACTTATCCATTATAAAGGACTTTTTCTATGCATAAAATAATAAA